>CAXUFI010000119.1:0-7647 GCA_964250245.1 uncultured bacterium | reverse complement strand
TGGTAATATTGACGCCGCCCTTGTCGGCGAGCGGCTCGGGCGAGGCGGACGGCGGCGGCGCATCGAGCGAGGCGAGGCCCCGGCCCGCATGGTGGAGGATCGCCTCGCGGATCGTCTCCGCCGGACCGACGGCGTCCGCGTAGGTGCGGGCGAACGCCGTCGTGCTGTAGACGATGCTCCCCGAGCGCGTCGAAACGACTTGCTCGACGACCGAAACTTCCGACCCGAGCGGCGTGATGTAGCCCGTGACGTAGTAGTCGGCATTTTGCGAGACGGCCGCCGTGAGATATTGCGGCCGGGTGGTGCCCGCGATGAACGGCTTAATCGTTATCCCGCCGAGTTGCACGAGCCGGTCGGCGATGGCCGCCGCGACGCTCGCCCCCGTATTCGCCGAGCCGACGTCCCCCGTCGCCGTTAAGGGATAGACGACGACGACGGGCGGCGCGAGCCCCAAGTCGGAAGCTCCGAGCAGCGGCACGGCCGCGAGCACGATGGCGAACCAGGCGCGCAGGATCATGCGCCGCTCACCGTCCATTGCGCGCTCACTTGCGCGCCGAAGAGAAAGATCGTTGCCATGTAGTAGAACCAAATCAGGAGGAGAGCGAAAGCCGCCAGCGCGCCGTAGACGTGGCTGTAATTAACGTGAGTCGAGTAAAAGGCGAAGGCGATTTGAGCGATTTCCCACGCCACCGTGAAGACGACGGCGCCCGGTATGCCGAAGGTCAACTTCACGCGACGATTCGGCAGGTAGACGTACAGTACCATTGCGACGACGAAGATCAGCAGCACGCTCGTGCCGTAGCCGCCGAGTTGCGTCAGGAGCGCCGCGTCGCGAAAGCCCCCGTACCGGACGATGAAGGCGATGATCAGCGGCACGGTCGTCGCGATGATGAAGAGCGTCGCGAGAATCGGCAGCATTACGAGCGCGACGAGGATGTCGATCAGCAGCGGGCGTCCCTGCGGCACGTCGAGCGCCCGATTGAGCGCATAGGCCAGCCCTTGAAAGAGATTCTTGCCCGACCATAGGAGCGCCCCGAAGGCGAGCGCACCCGAAATGCCGCGAAAGCGAACGACCTGGTTCAGATTCTCGACGAGGATCCCTTGGATCCCCGGCGCGAGCGTTTGGATGAGCGCGAGCGCCCGCGCCTGGCCGCCGGCATCGCCGAAGATGAAAGCGAGCGCCGCGACGGTGAGCACGAGGATCGGAAAGACGGCGAAGATCGCGTTGAAAGCGAGCGCCTGGGCGAAGAAGGCGAAGCCGTCCTGCGAAAAGCGGAGCCCGGCGGCCCGAAATACGTGCGTCAGCCGCCGCAACGCTGCATGAACCCCGTCATCGTCGCGATCGTCGTCGACGGCACGCTCGTCACGGGCTCGATGCCGGCCGTGCTCCAGGGGAACGTCGTCATGGCGCCGCTCGATCCATACGTGGGGGCGCTCGCGACGCGTATCACGGCCTCCGCCGAATCGGCCTCGATCGTCATCGATCGCAACGGCAAATCGCTAACGCTCGTGCTCGGGTCGCGTACGGCGCGCGAAAACTCGCGGCCCGCGGAGTTGCCCATCGCGCCGTACCTGCGAGCCGGGACCGTCATTATCCCGCTCGCCGAAACGGCGCGCGCGCTCGGCGCGACGGCCGCCTACGACGCGCGCACGCGAACGCTGACGTTGGGACTCCCCGAGGCGCCGCTCGCCACCCTGGCGCCGGTGACCCAACCGACGCCCGGTCCCGCCGGCCCGACTTTCGCGCCAACCTCGACCCCCGCCCCGGCACCCACCGTCTCGGGGATACCCAAGCCGCGCCGCACGCCGATCCCGATCGCCTCCGACGGCGTCCGCGATCAAACGGGCAACTGAGGCTCGGCCGCCAACCGCCGCCGCTCGGCGACGGCTCCATGCAAACTCTCGAGAAGCGTAACCGACGCTTCCCAGCCTAGGCACGCATCCGTTACGCTCTGGCCGTAGATGAGCGGCACGGCGCTCGGGTCTTGCCGGCCCGCGACCAAGTGCGACTCGATCATCACGCCCGCGATGCGCCGCTCGCCGCCGGCGATCTGCCAAGCGACGTCCTCGCAGACGCCGCTTTGATTCTCGTGATTCTTGCGGCTGTTGCCGTGACTCGCATCGACCATCATCGTCGCGCGCAGGCCGGCAGCGGAGAGTTCCGCGGCGGCCGCGGCGACGTACGGCGCTTCGTAATTCGGCGCCGTCCCGCCACGCAGGATAATGTGGCATTCGTCGTTACCGGTGGTCGTGACGATCGCCGACCGCCCCGTTTTCGTCACGGAGAGAAAGTGATGCGGATGACTGGCCGCTTGGACGGCGTCGATCGCGATGCGGGTGTTGCCGTCCGTCCCGTTCTTGAAGCCGACCGGACACGAGAGACCCGAGGCGAGCTCGCGGTGCACCTGCGATTCCGTCGTTCGCGCGCCGATCGCGCCCCAGGAGATGAGATCGGCTACGTACTGCGGCGTGATCGTATCGAGAAATTCGCTGCCGGTCGGCACGCCGAGGGCGTCGATCTCGAGCAGCACGGTCCGCGCGAGCCTCAGCCCGTCGTTGATGGCGAAGCTCTCGTCCATGTAGGGGTCGTTAATGAGCCCTTTCCAGCCGATCGTCGTGCGCGGCTTCTCGAAGTACACGCGCATGACGATTTCGAGCGTCCCGGCAAAACGCGTCCGTTGCTCGCGCAGGCGCCGGGCGTATTCGAAGGCCGCCGCCGGATCGTGAATCGAACAGGGCCCGATCACGACCAGTAGCCGGTCGTCTTCGCCATGCAAGATCGCGCGGATCGCCTCGCGCGACTGCGTGACGAGATCGAGCACGGCGTCGGACGCCGGCAGGCCGCGGACGAGTTCGACCGGCGCGACGAGTTCCGCGATGCTGCGGATGCGAAGATCGTCGGTGCGCGTTAACTTGTTCAACGTCCGGTCCTGCGGCGGGTCATCGTCGTTCGGCTTGCGCTTGGCGGCGCGACCTCCTGCCCGCCGCCGGACCGGCGCTACGTCAACTGCAGCCGCTCGTCGCTCCGCAGGCATCGCACTTCAGACACGTGCCGTTGCGCACGAGCGTGAATTGCCCGCAATCGCCGCACGCGTCGCCGCTATAGCCTTTTGCGACCGCGACGCGCACCTGCTCGGTCCGCGCGGCCCCGAGCTGGCCGCCGAGGTGCAGCGCGACCTCCGGCGGGGCGACGGGTACGCTGCCGAGCGGCTTGAGATGCGGGCTCGTCGGGTGCAGTTGCGCGTTGATCTTCTCGCTATCGACGGACCGCAGCTGTACGCCCGCCTCTTCCTCGGCGGTGTAATCGGGTTCGGGTCCCATCGCGTCGACGGACATGCTCGGCTGCACTTGCGCGAGATCGTACCGGCCGAGATAACTCACGGCGAGTTCGCGGAAGATGTAATCGATAATCGACGTCGCCATTTTTATATTGTCATGGCCGACGACGGGACCGTTGGGCTCGAAGCGCGTGAACGTGAAGGCTTCGACGTACTCTTCGAGCGGGACGCCGTGCTGCAGCCCGAGGCTGACGGCGATCGCGAAGTTGTTCATCAGCGAGCGGAAGGCGGCGCCCTCCTTATGCATGTCGACGAAGATTTCGCCGAGCGCGCCGTCGCGATAGTCGCCGGTCCGCAAGTAAACCTTGTGACCGCCGACGATGGCTTTTTGCGTGTAACCGCTGCGGCGGTCCGGCATCCGCCGGCGCTTGGCGATGTACCGGTACACGATCCGCTCGGCGATTTTGAGCGGCGTCGCGAACGCCGTTTCCGGTTCGTCCGCGGCCGTCTCGCCGCCCAAGTCGTAGGAGGCGGCGAGCGGCTGCGAGAGTTTGGACCCGTCGCGATAGAGCGCGACGGCCTTGACCATCCGCTCCCAGGCGTAGCGATAGGCGCCCTTCACGTCAGCGACGGTCGCCGTTTGCGGGAGATTGATCGTCTTGGAAATGGCGCCGGAGATGAACGGTTGCGCGGCCGCCATCATGTCGACGTGACCCAGCGGCCGGATGTAGCGTAGACCGTGCTTGCCGCACGGCGTCGCGCAATCGAAAACCGGCAGATGCTCGTCGCGCAGGAACGGTGCACCTTCGAGCGTCATCCGGCCGCAGATCGCATCGGAGGCTTCGTCGATCTGCTGCTCGGTGAAGCCGAGCGCGTCACGCAGCAAGGAGAAACTCCAATCGCCGAGTTGCGCGTCGTCGAGTCCGAGCACGCCTTTGCAGAACTCGTCACCGAGCACGTAGCGATTGAACGCGAACGAGAGCTCGAAAGCGCCCGCGAGGGCTCGCTCGATCTTGGCGAGCGCGGCGTCGTCGAAGCCGCGCGCGCGCAGCGTCGCGCGATTGACGTGCGGCGTGCCCTCGAGCGAACCCGTCCCCGTGGCGAAGCGTTCGATCGCCGCGATCTGCTCGGGCGTGTAGCCGAGCCGCCGCAGCGCCATGTCGACGGCTTGGTTGACGATCTTAAAGTAACCGCCGCCGGCGAGCTTCTTGAATTTCACGAGCGCGAAATCGGGTTCGATTCCCGTCGTGTCGCAATCCATCACGAGTCCGATCGTGCCGGTCGGTGCGAGCACGGTGACTTGCGCGTTGCGGTACCCGTGCTGTTCGCCGACCGTGAGCGCGCGGTCCCAGAGCGAACGCGACAGCGCCCAGACGTCCTGCGTGAACAGCGTCGGCGCGTGCGTGACGGGCCGGATCGCGAGCCCCTCGTAGCCGGCGCTCTCGCCGCACGCGGCGCGGCGATGATTGCGGATCACGCGCAACATCGCCTCGGCATTGCGTTCGTAGCCGCCGAACGCTCCCAGCTGCTGCGCCATCTCCGCCGAAGCGAGATACGCCGCCGCCGTCATCAACGACGTGATGCCCGCGCACCAGCCGAACCCTTCTTCGGAATCGTACGGCAATCCGAGCCGCATCAGGAGCGAGCCCAAATTCGCGTAACCGAGGCCGAGCGTCCGGAACTCGTACGATTTGCGCGCGATGACTTCCGACGGAAACTGCGCCATCAACACGCTGATCTCGAGCGTCACGGTCCACGTCCGGCAGGCCGCGGCGAAGCCGCGCGCATCGAAGCGCCCGTCGCCGGTTAGAAACTTCACGAGATTAAGCGAGGCGAGATTACACGCCGTGTCGTCGAGGAACATATATTCCGAGCACGGATTGCTCGCATTGATCCGGCCGTCGCTCGGACACGTGTGCCAATCGTTGATCGTCGTGTCGAATTGCACGCCGGGATCGGCGACTTGCCAGGCGGCCGCGCCGACCTGCTCCCAGAGATCGCTCGCGGCGATCGAACGCGTGACGCGGCCCTCGGTGCGACGGCGTAACGCCCACGCTTCGTCGCCGTCGAGCGCGGTGAAGAAGGCGTTGGGGATCCGGATCGAGTTATTCGAGTTCTGACCCGAGACCGTTCCGTACGCTTTGGAATCCCAATTGACGTCGTACGTCTCGATGTCGAGTTTCGCGTAGCCTTGGCGCGCGAAGTCGATGGCGTACTGCACGTTCGCCTGCGGGATCCCGGCTTGCAACGCGCTGCGTACCGCGGCTTTGAGCGTGCCGTTTCGGCTCGGATCGAAACGGACGGCATCTTCGAGAAGCGGATCGCGAGTCGCCGTCATGATCGCGTTGAGGTGCCGCTCGCAAGCGAGCGATCCGACGACGAGATCGGAGACCTTTTGTTCTTCGCGGACCTTCCAGCCGATGAACTCTTCGATATCGGGATGATCGAGATCGAGGCAGACCATCTTGGCGGCGCGCCGGGTGGTGCCGCCGCTCTTGATCGCGCCCGCGGCCCGGTCGCCGACGCGCAGGAACGACATGAGCCCCGAACTCGTACCGCCGCCGCTGAGCTTCTCGCCCTCGCCGCGGATGGCCGAGAAATTCGAGCCCGTGCCGCTGCCGAACTTAAAGATCCGCGCCTCGCGGACCCAGAGGTCCATGATGCCGCCCTCGTTGACGAGGTCGTCGGCGACGCTTTGAATGAAACACGCGTGCGGACTGGGCCGTTCGTACGCGTTGAGCGAGCGGCGGATTCGTCCGTCGCGGGCGTCGGCGTAATAGTGGCCCTGCGGCGGCCCCTCGATGCCGTACGCCCAATGCAGACCCGTGTTGAACCACTGCGGGCTGTTCGGCGCGCCGATCTGCTTGGCGAGCATAGCGCGCATCTCGTCGTAATAGACGCTCGCGTCGTCCTCGCTCGAGAAATAGCCGTGCTTGTAACCCCAATACGTCCAGGTGCCGGCGAGCCGGCGAAAGACTTGCCGGGCATCGGTCTCGGCACCGAATTGCTCGCCGCGCGGCAGCTTCGCGAGCGCGTCGCGGTCGGGCTCGGAACGCCACAGCCACTCGGGCACGCCGTCCTCGGGAATGCTGCGCGCGATCTTGGGGACGCCGGCGCGGCGCAGGTATTTCTGCGCCAGGACGTCGGCCGCGACTTGCGACCACTCCGCGGGCACGAAGACGTCCTTCGCTTCGAACACGACCGACCCGTCGGGATCGACGATGCGCGACGTGCGCGGCTCGAAGCCGACGCCGCCGTAGGGATCGGCCGGGGTCGAATACGTACGCTGAAACTTCATGGTGAACGACCTCTCCGGTAACTGCTTCCGCGCGCGACTATCGAACACCTGTTCGAGAAGTCGCCGAACGTTCGCCGCGCGTAAGATATATAGTACTGCTTCGGCGGTGAAGGCACAAGATATAGGGGTGACCTGTGAAGCACCTTCTGTATGAGCCGTGCACCGGCGGTGCAGAACCGCAGATAACCGTGTAGCCGCGGTGCATAAACGCGCCGCGTCGCCGGGCGCGCGCGCGAGGCGAGGAGAGCGCGGAGACGGCGCGCAAGCTCGTGCGGTGTTCGCTCCCGACGGCTATGCGGACCGGCTCAGCCGGGTTTCGCTCGACGAGCTGGCCGCGCGGGGGATCCGCGGCATCATCGTCGATCTCGACAATACGCTCGTCGGCTACGGCCAAGACCAGCTCGCCACCGAAGACGCGGCGTGGGTCGCGGCCGCGCGGGCGCGCGATTTCCGGATCTGCCTCGTGTCGAATAATTTTAACGAACGCGTGCTGCGCGTGGGTGCGCAGCTCGGCGTGCCCGCGGTCGCGAGCGCCCTCAAACCGTTGCCGCGCGGCTTCATCGCGGCGTTACGGCTGCTCGGCACGGCGAAACGGCAGACCGTCGTGGTCGGCGATCAGTTATTCACGGACGTGCTCGGCGCGAAATTTCTCGGCCTGCACAGCATCCTCACGGAACCGCTCGTCGCGCAAGATTGGCTCGGGACGCGCGTCCTGCGCCTGCTCGAGCGGACGCTGCTGGGACGCAAACGCGGTTAGCGTGGCGTTACGTTTAGCCGTGCTCGGCGATCCGGTCGCGCATAGCCGCAGCCCGGCGCTCCACCGGGGGTTTCTCGCGGAATTCGGAATCGCGGGGGACTACGAGGCGCTGCGCGTCCCGGCGGGGACGCTGGCCGCCCGGCTGACCGAGTTGCGCGCGGCGGGCTATGACGGCGTGAACGTGACGACGCCGCTTAAAGAAGAAGCCTTCGCGTACGCCGGCGCCCACGATGCCGCGGCGCGCGCGAGCGGCGCCGTCAACACCGTGCTGCTCGGGCCGCGCGTCGCCGGGTTCAATACGGACGGCGCCGGCG
>CAXUFI010000118.1:0-7647 GCA_964250245.1 uncultured bacterium | reverse complement strand
GCCCGATGTAGGTGCCGTCGAGCCAGACGTACGCGCTGCTCGGCAACGTCGTCACATACACGCCGCCCGCCGGCCGTTCGCCGGCACCGGCCGCCTGCAGCGGCGAGCTGAAGCCGGCAGCGCAAAGACCCAGAGCCGCGGCGAGCCGGCCGAATATCACTCGCTCCCGGTTCGCCGCACGGTCCACAGGCCCCGCACGGCGAAGTCAGCGCCATGGCTCTGGAAGTCTCGGCGAACGTGCGTCCGGCGACGGTCGCGATCGTCGGACGGCCCAACGTCGGCAAGAGCGCGCTCTTCAACCGGCTGATCGGCAAGCGGCTCGCCATCGTCGACGATGCGCCGGGCGTGACGCGCGACCGGTTGTACGCGCTCGCCGAGTGGCGCGGCCGGACGTTCAGCCTCATCGATACCGCCGGCATCGATCCCGATGCCGCGGCCGGCGACGACATGGCCAAGCGCACGCGGGCGCAAGCGGAGATCGCGGCGAGCGACGCGGACGTCATCGTGTTCGTCGTCGACGCCGTGGCCGGACTCTCGCCGCTCGACGACGACGTGGTGCGCATCATGCGGCGGACGCGCCGGCCCGTCGTGCTCGTGGCGAACAAAGCGGAATCGGAACGGATCCGCGCGCAGATCCCCGGCGAATTCGCGCGCCTCGGCTTCGGAGAACCGATCGTCGTGTCGGCCTTGCACGGCGAAGGCACGGGCGACTTGCTCGACGCGATCGTCGAACGCTTACCGCTCGAATCCGAGCTGCCCGCGGCCGATACCGAACTCGCGCTCGCGATCGTCGGCCGGCCCAACGTCGGCAAATCGTCACTCCTCAACGCGCTGCTCGGCGAGGAACGGTCGATCGTCTCCGAGGTCGCGGGCACGACGCGGGACGCCGTCGACACGCTGTTCGCGTACGAGGAGCATCGCATCCGCCTGATCGACACGGCCGGCGTTTGGCGCAAGACCAAGCACCACGGTTCGATCGAATATTATGCCTCGCTCCGCTCGCTCGGTGCGATCGCCCGTTGCGATATCGCGCTGCTCGTCATGGATTCGATGCAGGGTATCCTCGCGCAGGACGTGCGGCTTGCCGGGATGGTGCTCGAGGAACGCAAAGGGCTGATCGTCGTCGCGAACAAGTGGGATCTCGCGCTGCAGCAAGACGGCGATTTCTCGCAGAGCGAATTAACGGACGTCATTCACGACGCGATGCCGTTTGCGTCGTTCGCACCGGTGACGTTTCTATCCGCGCTCACGAAGCGGCGCCTGGGGAGTCTGATGCCGCTCGTCTTTAAAGTCGCCGAGAATTTAGACCGCCGCGTGGCGACGGCGAAGCTCAACGCCGTGGTGCGGGACGCCGTCTACGCGCACCCGGCGCCCGGCCGCGGCGGCAAACCGCTGCGCGTCTATTACGCCGCGCAAGTGGCGACGCACCCGCCGCTCTTCATCTTTCATTGCAACGATCCCGAGCTCGTCTCCGACAGCTATACGCGCTTTCTCGAGAATACGTTGCGCGCTAATTTCGAATTCGAAGGAGTGCCGTTGCGGCTCGAATTTCGAGCCCGGCGCGATGAAGACGTAGCGAAAGAGTGACGCCGCACCATATCGGCTGGGCGCTGGTTCCCGTCGCCATCGGTGCGTTTCTGGTCGGCTCCATCCCCTTCGGCGTGCTGGTCGGCCGGTGGTTTTACGACTCGGATATCCGGAACGCCGGGAGCGGAAACATCGGCGCCGCGAACGCTTTTCGAAGCTACGGCCGCACGGCCGGTTTCGCGGTGCTCGTTCTCGACGCGCTCAAAGGCGCGCTGCCCACGGTCATCGAGTTGCAAGTCGGCGGTGACGGCGCCGCCGCCGTCGCGGCGCTCTTCGCGATGCTCGGACATTGCTACTCGCCGTGGTTGAACGCGCGCGGCGGAAAAGGCGTGGCGACGTGGTTCGGGGCGCTCTTCGTGCTATCGGCCATCGCGGGCGTAACGTTTGCGCTCGTGTGGGTGGCCGTCGTCGCGGTGCGTCGCTTCGCATCGCTCGGTTCGCTCGCGGCGACGGTCGTCTCCGCCGCGGTCCTGATCTACCTCTATCACCACATCGTCGCAATCGATCTCGCCGCCGCCGTCGCCACGATCGTTATCGTCGTAAAGCATCGGTTTAACATCGGCCGTCTTCGCGCCGGCACCGAACCGCATCTGCGGTTCCGGCGTTCGCGCGCCGCCGCCGCAACAGGCCCGCCGGAAGCGAGCGGCTAACGCATGCGGCCGATATGATTTCGTCGAACGATTTTCGCAACGGCGTCACGATCGTCATCGAAGGTCAGCTCTG
This sequence comes from uncultured bacterium, assembly GCA_964250245.1. Lineage (GTDB taxonomy): Bacteria > Vulcanimicrobiota > Vulcanimicrobiia > Vulcanimicrobiales > Vulcanimicrobiaceae > CAXTIY01. The sequence goes on along the minus strand of CAXUFI010000118.1, from coordinate 5,337 downwards.
GACCGTGATCGAGTTTCTGCACGTGAAACCGGGCAAGGGTTCCGCCTTCGTGCGAACGCGGCTCAAGAACGTCAAGAGCGGCGCCACCGTCGAGCGCACGTTTCGCGCCGGAGAGAAGCTCGAGCGTGCCACGGTCGATAATCGTGAGATGCAGATGCTCTATAACGACGGCGACGGCTTCTATTTCATGGATGCCGAGTCGTTCGAAAATGTTACGCTGCAGCGCGAGATCATCGGCGATCCGGCCGACTTCCTCAAAGACGGCATGAAGATCGACGTGCAGTTGCACGACGGCGTACCGATCGGCGTTAATCTGCCGGCGCACGTCGAATTGAAAGTCGAGGATACGGATCCCGGTTTCAAGGGCGACACCGCCACCGGCACGACGAAGCCGGCCCGGCTCGAGACCGGCGCGACCGTGCAAGTTCCGCTGTTCGTCAATCCCGGCGACATCATTCGCATCGATACGCGAGACCGGCGCTATATCGGCCGCGTCCAATAATTCCGCCGCCCGGAACGCAACTCGCGCTCGAGATGCTCGCGCTCGGTTTGGGCGCGAGTTTTCTCGGCTCCGTGGTCGGACTCGGCGGTGGCTTCATCGCCATCCCCGCTTTGCGGCTGCTCTTTCATTTGCCGCCGACGCTCGTCGCGGGCACGTCGCTCTTTCTCGTAACGGCGAACGTCGGCAGCGCATCGATCGCGTTTTGGCGGCAAGGCCGCATCGAAAAACGCCTCGGCTTCACGATGGGCCTGCTCGGCATTCCCGGCAGCATCGCCGGCGCGCTCCTTCTCAAGCACTTCAACGTCAAAGGATTCGACTTCGCGTATGCCGCGATCTTGACGTTTTTCGCGCTCGATCTCTTACGTACGGGTTCGACGAAGCGCGAGGCCGGCGCGCGTTCGCGCTTACCGTGGTCGATCGGGCGCTCGTTCTATGACAAACAAACGGGCCGGACGTTCGCCTACGACGATAGCCCGCCGCTCGTCGTGCTCGCGGGGTTAGCGACCGGTTTCGTCTCGAGCTTCTTCGGGATCGGCGGCGGCATTCTCGTCGTTCCGCTGCTCCTGCGCGCGTTCGCGTTGCCCGCGCACATCGCCGGCGCGACGTCGCACTTCATCATTCTACTCTCGTCGCCGTTCGGCGTGATCGCGCACGCGCTCGGCGGCGACGTCGATTGGCTCTACGCGATCCCGCTCGCCGCCGGCGGTCTGATCGGCGCGCAGTTCGGCGCCGCGACGGCGCGCCGGCTCACGACGCCGGCGCTCGTGCGCACCCTCGCGCTCGTTCTTCTGATCGCCGCGGGGAGTCTGGTCGCGCAACACGTTATGTAAGCGGCAGGCTCACTCGTTCGTAAGACGACGGTAGAGCGAACGCCACGTTTCATTCGCTCGCCGCTCGCGCGCGTCGTCTCCGTGCCGCGTAAGGAAGAGCGCGAGCATCGTCTCGCTACCGTCGTAAGCGAGATCCTGCGGCAACAGGATGCCGCGAGCGACCGCGATCGCCGCTACCTGCGAGCGCGAGCGCGCGTCGAGCCGGTCTTGCCACCAACCGACGTCGTTGTCGACGCCGCGTTTCGTGCTATCGAGCATGGTGGCGATTTCTTTAGAAGAATAGCCGTTCGCAAGTAGCATCAACACGCATAAACGACGGTCGTGATGCGTCAAAGCATTCTTACGAACCGTTGAGAGAACTGCGCTCAAACGTGATTTCCTTACGCTCGCCCGGATACAGACCATGGACGGCCGGCATCAGACTCAAAACAGAGCCACGCGAGGCGCTCCGAACGAGAACTTGCACTGCAAGCGTAGCCCAATGAGATTAACGTGATCTTAAGCGGCGCAAGCGTCGAACTTACGGATCGAGGCTGCCGATCAGGCCGATGTTACCGTTCTGGTCCGCGTCGACGAGAAATTCCGAGACGTGCGTTCCGGCTCCGATCGTCTCCGCGGCGTCGCCCGCGATCGCGCGTTGATTCGCGTACGGTGTATTCGCGGGTGCCGTTCGCGAAAGGGCCTCGGCAGCGATTACGCTCTTTAATGGCGCATTCGCCGTCGAGCTCGCGTTCGGTAAGCCGAGCGCGAAGCCGACCGCCGTCGGGAGCGGCGCCGCCGGAAACGGCGTTAAAAAGATATAACCGCCGACCGACATGTTGGGCAGCGGAACGGTTTGGTTGCCGGCGATGAACGAGAACGCAAAGAGCTGGCGCGTATCGGCGAGCGCGATCGCCGCGGATGAGGAAGCCGGCGGATATTTGGTTGCCGAATAGACACCGACGCCGATGGGATTCGTGAGGGTCAGCAGATTCGCCGCGGGCGATGTGTGATGAATGACGAGCGCGCTCTCGCCGGGCTGTTCGTACGGTTCGTTGAAGGACTCGATGGCGCGCGTACCGTTTAAGGCTGTACCTTCGATGACGAGCGAGTAATTGGGGCTGCTCGGCGTCGGAGGCGCCACTTGCAACGTTTGCTGCGTCACGTCCGCTGCGGTCGCGATCGCGACGGATGTGGGCACCGCCCCGGCGCGCAGCACATCCATATTGAAGAGGCCGGCAGGTAACGCCGTGAACGGCGTGATCGTCCCGGACGGCACGTTCGCGAACGTCGGCGTCGCGGGCCGAGCGGCGCCCTGTTCGTAGATATAGACGTCGACGATGCCGGTGCCGGGCGAACCGTTGACGATTCGAAACTGTTGCGCCATCGGGAACGACGTCGGCGGAGTCGTGGCCGGCGGCGGTATCGTCGTAACGGGTGAATTCCCGCAGCCGACCGTAACGAGCGACGCGACCACGGCGATCGCGAAGCAGCGGCCGCGCTTCAAAACGGCTGTCTCTTGCGACGGCCGAAGTGATGCAATCTGCGCTCGCGCTGCATCCGTAGCAGACGGGCCGGGTCGGCCCTTCCGGCTCGTATCTTCGCAGCCGCAAATTGCGCGGCGGCCACGTCGATGCGGACGAGACCGCCTGCTTCGCTATTCGCCGAGCCGAGCAGATTAAACGGCAACGCCGGATTGCTGAACGGCGCGGGACCGATCCAGAGATTACCGTCAGGAGTGAAGAACGGCTGATATAAGAGAGGGCTGGGCATTCCCGGAGCATTCGGCAAGTCTAATACGGAGGGTAGCATGAAGGCCGTTAAGGGGCTCGCCGTCGGGGTGACGGTGCTCGCGCGATCGAGCGTTCCCGTTCCGGCGTAGGGTGGAACGCCGCTTCCCGTCTGAAAGTCGACCAAGTACATCGTCGCGCCGTCCAGCACGATTCCGACGAACGATTGCGCGGCCGATAAACCGGTGTCGACGAGCTTCAACGCAACTCCCGCCGGCGTGATTTTCGTTACCGCCGTCAGCTGCAAGGCATAGGCGTCGCCCGCCGCGTCGATCGCGATCGACGTGACGTCGAGGGCGGCTATCTGCTCCGTCAACTCGAATTGCGTCGCCGGCTGTTCGAGCGCCGTCAGGTCGCAACCCGAAGCCGGGACCTGCGCCGGAACCTTGAAGACGTAAACGTTCCCGTCGCTCGCACCGGAAACACCGATCCAGACCGTCGAGCCCGCAACGGCGAGCGCGGTCACCGCGGCGCTCTGGAAGTTTACGTCAGTAGGGTCGAAATTACAAAGATAACTCGCACCGCCGGCGGGAGCGACGGCGAATAAGCCGCCGTTCGAGAGCGCCCAAATTTTCCCGTACGCGTCGAAGCTCGAGGCAATCGCAGTATCCTGTCCGGCGAATGAGGATTCCGCCGTGCTGTAGATCGTCGGCGCGCCGCCCGCGGTCGAGAAAGTAGCGACGTCTGCGTCGCCCGTATTTACATCATCCGTCACCGCCCAAAAGCTGCCGCCGATATCGCTCACCGCAGAGATCGTATTGCTCGGCACCGAAGCGGTGGTCGCAGCGACGCCGAACGTGTCCGTCGCCGTATTGAAGACGTTAATTTCTCCGAGGCTGCCGAGCAAACTCCAAATCGAATTACCCGGGGCCGGATCGGCAACCGTTCCCGGGACTACGAACGGTTGACTCCAAGTAGACACGCCGGCCGAACTCACCGTTGCCGTTGCGATGGCCTGATAGCCGCTCGGATAGAAGACGCAAGCCGGACTCGAGGCGGGACAGAGCGTCGTAATCTCGGCGAGGCTTGCGAGCGGCGGCGTGCCGGACGTTCCCGGGACGAAGGGTGCGTTCGGCAGGGATGCGACGAGCGTGGCATCGTCGGGCGTGGTGACGTCCGCTTTCGCTTTTAGATAGACGGTAGCGGTGCTGGTACTGGCGGCGAGCGGGGCCGTCGTTTGGACGAATCCGCCTTGCACGAAGCTCAGCAAGCCTTCCGAATCGTTCTCGAACAGCTGCAGCGTGATGGGGGCGCCGTACCGACCCACGATCACGTTGCCGTCCGCGTCGGCCGCGGTAACCGAGACGGGCGACGATGCGCTGCTGCCGGTAACGGGGTTAGGATTGCCGACGGTGACGGCGACGATGGAGGCGACGGTACCGTTCAATACGACCGGAATCTGGAGTTGCTGACCGGCTGAAACCGGGTAGACGGTCGACCCCGTCGACAGCTCGTTCCCCGAGGCATCGGCACCGTCGTAGGCGACGATCGTAAACGTGTCTTGCTTCTGTACGGGCGCTAAGACGGTCGCCGTCAACGTACACGAGGGAGCGGTTGCGGGCGGCGCCGCCGGCGCACACACGACGTTGCTCGTCACGCTCGTGCTCGGTGAGCCGGGTGCGGAGACCGAGAGCGTTATCGACTCGATCTGAGGAACGATGAAGAGCGGGTGCAGACGCCGCGCGGATTGCGGCCGGACGGCCGTCGCTCGGCGCAGCGCCGCCGCCGCATTCGAGCGCGAAGGCAGTTTCACGACGACGGTCACGCGCCGCAAAGCCGCACCCCCGGACGCGTCGCCCGGCGGCTGCGCGGACGGTAACGGCACGGACTGTTGCGCGCCGCCGCACGCCGTTACGAACAGCGCGGAAAGAAAGACGGCGCAGCGGATGACTACGACCGGAACGCTCCGTTGCACTAGTGGCTCCTGCGACGGCCTTGGAGAATGATGGAAGTCGAATTAACGTAGGCGGCGACGGTGCCGGTGTTGCCGGCGCCGGCGCTAACGGTAATGAGCGTCGAGCCGGCGCCGACGGGCGTTACCGTAAACGTCGCGCCCGAGCCGGTCACCGCGGCGACGGCCGGGTCAGCCGAAACAGCAGTGAAACTGGCCTGACCGGCTTCCGAGGCCGTAAACGTTTGGCCGGGTTGCGCGGGCGCCTCGAACAGCAGCACGTTAGGCACGACGGCGACCAAACCCGGCGACTCGTGCAGCCTGATCGATCGCCGGACCGGCGAG
>CAXUFI010000117.1:0-7686 GCA_964250245.1 uncultured bacterium | reverse complement strand
GTCCTGATCTCCCCCGGCGCGACGCGGCGGTTCGAGCTCGAGTCGCGGCAAGGGTTGGGGTTCGGTGCGCGGGCGATTCGGGCTCCGAGCCGCGGCATGGTCGGGGGCGGGAATGGCGCCGTTCGGTCTTAGCGCCCGGGCTGCCGTTCCGACGGAAGCGCTCGTGTTCGCGGCGGTCGGGCTCGCCGTTGAGCCGAAGCCGCCTTCATAGTCGCTCGCTTTTCAACCGCGGGCGCGTATAAAGCTTACGTTTCGGGCCGCTCCTGGGCTTCGAGGGCTCTTCGTTTCAGCAGAGTTTGCAGCCGGCGAGTGACCCGCTCCACCCTTCTAAACGATAGTGGCTAATGCAAGTCTATTTACCGGACGAACATCATAAGAGACGATCCGCGTTTGCGCGACGTGCCGGAAGAGACCTACGGATGGCCAAAGATCCCGACCTTCAAACGATCAGCATCAATTTGCCGCGCGCACTCGTACGGCGCTTGCAAACGCTCGGCTTCAACGAGGGGCTTAGTGCGTCGTCGATCGTCGAACATTCCGTTTTGGCGTTTCTCGCCGATCGCAGCGACGAGCAGAATGCCGGTAAATTGCGCGAACTCGGAGCGCGGTTGCGCCGGACGTAAGACCGCCTCCTTCCAACCGCGTTAATCGCGATCGTTCTGCCGCTATGTTCTGCTTCAACCCGCGCGGCGGTCTCTGCCGGGGCTCACGGCCCCGCGCATAGGCGCGACATGCGTCGTCGGCCGCCCTTACGATACGGCAGGGAATCTCGCTACCAAAGCGACGGCCGACACGAATCAACCGCGACATAACAGACGGCTTAGCGCCGCCCGCACTACTGCTGTGAAATGACGCAATCTCGCTCTTGGGGTGGTTCCGCAAGGCGTTATGTGCCGTAGCGGAGACGTCGCGAGGAATGAGTAAACCGGGATCAGTTCCAGCACCGAGCGCGCGGTCCGGCGCATACGTGAGCTTACGCGCCTTTTTTTAAAAGACGTCGCGCACGTCCGGGCAAGGGCGGCCCGGGCACGTAACGTCTGTCGCCCGGCGACGGCCGACAGCCGACGGCCGACGGTGCGGGATTTAGATTGGTCGGCCGAAACAATACCGCGCCAGCCGCGTAGATCGGAAATCGTAAAGAAAGCGGGACGACGCTGATGTGGTGCCTCGTTGGTTTAGTTAGTACGCTTCTCATGGGCATTCTCGGACGAGAAACGTGGAACGACTCCCGAGCATGGCGGCAACTGCTCGCTGGCCCGGCAGGCTCGGTGGGAGTGGAGCGCTGCGAGCGCGGTGGTTCGGCGGCCTGCGCCAAATGCGCCATTCACCGGGCGGTGACGGACCTGTAATCCGCAACCGCCTGATTCTGGGTGGGGTGATTGACGGGGCTCGAACCCGCGACCTCCGGAGTCACAGTCCAGCGCTCTAACCAACTGAGCTACAATCACCACGCGGCACGAACGCGCCCGGAGGGAATCGAACCCCCATCTTCGAGTTTAGAAGACTCGTGCCTTATCCGTTAGACCACGGGCGCTCGGCGTACGCCAAGTGTTCGCGGACCGCGGGTGAGATTCGCCCGCGCGCGTACCCGGTTCCTCGTTACCGTTGCGAGGTACGCTAAGCACGAAAGCAAACCCAGTCGGGACGACAGGATTTGAACCTGCGACTTCCTGCTCCCAAAGCAGGCGCTCTACCAAGCTGAGCTACGTCCCGGAGCTTTCGCCGTTCCCGTTCGCGCTCATAAAATCCGGCCGTTCGCGTAGGGCCGCCACGAGCGCTGCGACTGCACGCGCGCGATGGCTGATGCGATTCTTTTCATCCTCGTCGATCTCGGCGAACGTGCGGCCGCCGCGACTGATCTCGAAGATCGAGTCGTACGAGAACCCCGCCGTACCCCGTTCGGCTTCGGCGAGCGTCCCAGGGTACTCGTCCTGGACGCACGTCTCGCTGCCGTCGGCAGCGATGAAATGCAGCGCGCATACGAACCGCGCCCGACGGTCGCTCGGCGCTTCGCGAGCGACCTCTGCAAGGAGCGCCGTCCGCCGCTCCGACCACGTCGCCGCTTCGCCCCCGTAGCGCGCACTTCGTACGCCGGGCCGGCCGCCAAGCGCCGCCACCTCGAGCCCGGAGTCGTCCCCGATGACCGGAACCCGCATCCCGGCCGCAAATAGTTGCGCGCGAAGCGCGCGCGCCTTAAGGGCAGCGTTGGCTGCGTACGATACATCGCCCTCGGCGACGTCGCCGTATTCCGGATACGTCGCGACGGCGTGCCCGGCGCGACCGAGAATAGCCGTCAATTCGCGAAGCTTGCCGGCGTTTTTCGTCGCCACGTAAATCACACGGGCGACGCGCGGCGCGGGCTTCCGGAAGAACGAAATATCGAAAGCGGAGTCCGGCATACTTGAGGCCGGCAGCCGCTTTCGATTCTGCCTTCGAAGAGCTCGCGCACGTAGGTGCGACGCATGAGAACTAGTTGGCGGGCGCGCCTCCCACCGGCTTATACGTTGCCGGCGGCGGTCCATACAGCGGAATCGGGTCGATACCGTGGATCGCGAGATCTCCGCCGACCATGTCGGGATTGCTCGCACGTAGCGGCACGACGAGCGAGATTAACCGAAGCACGATAAACGTCATTATCGCGTCGAACACGATGATCACGAGCGCCGCGATGAGCTGGTGACTCAGCTGCGCGAAACCGCCGCCGTAGAAGAGACCGCTTATGGAAACGTCGCTCGTTTTCTTATCGATCGAGTTGTATTCGATGATGGCGGGATCCGCGACGAGACCGACCATCAAGCCGCCAATTAAACCAGCGACGCCGTGCGTGTGAATTACGCCGAAGGTGTCGTCGACGCGTTTCATAATGGCGAGCTGACCGAGCCGGTTGAGCGATATCCAAGCGATCAGGCTAGCGAAGAAACCGACCGCGATCGCACCGTAGCCGTTCATGTAGCCGGCGCCGGGGGTGATACCGACCAGGCCCGTAATCATGCCGTTAATCATCGAGACGGCGTTGGGTTTCTTCATGACGGCCATGTCGAGCACGAGCCACACGAGCATGGCGACCGCGGTCGCAATATTGGTGTTCAATACGGCCGCAGCCGCATCGGCGCTTGCGAAGAACGGGTCGCCGCCGTTGAAGCCGTTCCAACCCATCCACAAGATGCCGGCCCCGGCGAACGCCATGATGAGATTATTCGGCTCGAAATCCGTTTGGTCTTCGAGAAGCCGAGGCCCGACGACGGCTGCGGCAACGAAGCCGGAAACGCCGGCTGCGAGATGGATGACGTAGCCGCCCGAATAATCGACGGCGCCGAGTTGCGCGAGCCAGCCGCCGCCCCAAATCCAGAAGGCGCCGATCGAATAGACGAGCGTGCTCCACACCGGAACGAAGATCATCCACGCTTTGAAGTTCATGCGCCCGAGTACGGAACCCGCGATCAGCAGCGGCGTAATCGCTGCGAAGACGAGTTGGAAGTAGACCATCGCCGCGCCGGCAAAGTGGAGCGGCGGCATACCGGCGGCCAGCAGCGGTACGACCGCCTGGCCCGTCTCGGCATCGGCAGCGAGGGCGGGCCCGGGCACGCCGAAGTAGTTCGCCAGCGGTCCCGGAACCGGGTGACCGAAGGCCATATTATAGCCCCAAAGCACCCACACGACGAGGACCGCGGCGAAGGCGTAAAAGCACATGACCGCAGAGTTCAAGGCCCATTTTTTCTTTACGAGACCACCGTAAAGAATGGCCAGTGCCGGCAGGCTCATGAGTCCGACGAGCGTTGCGGACGTCAGCTGCCACGCTGTGTCGCCGGAGTCGATATATGTTGGAGCCGGTATGTATGGGCTAGCGTCGGCTAAAAACAATAAATCACCCCTTAGAGACGGGAACGTGCCCCAGCGTACCGTAGCGAAGCGGTCGGAAGCATTAGACATGAGGCGAAGCGACGGGACCGCGCGTTAGCCAGTTCGCTTCCTCTACCTCGAGCGGCCCCCGCACGGCGCCGTCCGCCGGGCTCGCGTTCGTGCGTGAAAGGTGAGACCTGCGATGCGGCGCGATGCTTCGGCGTCAATCCGGCGCGCTGCCGCTCGGCCTTCGCTACATCGCTTAATGAACGGCGCCGGCGCGACCGCGAAAGGTAAAGTACCTTACCGTGTCTCTTTAGATTGTCGCGTTGCGATGCGTTTGCGCTTTCGAAGAACGTATCGTTTCGAGAAGACGTCACGGCATCGTTTTGCGCGAGCGCGATCCGGGCAAAAGCCTCATAAGGGCGGGGGAAACGTGTTAGTTGGACCTAACGGAAAATGCGTTTCGCCTAATTACGGAATTGCGAAACGTCTTGGTTGTAACTTTCGTCTCTATGCAGTGGAGCTTGCTCCAGCACTCTCGTCTTGTTGAGGTCGATAACTCTTGGAAGAGGATCTGAAAAAATTCACGCGCGGTGACGTGCTCACGAAGCTGGCTCTTGCTCCGCTCGCCATCGGTGCCTTCGCGGCGCTGCAGAGCGAAGCCGACGCCGCCAGCAAGTCGGCGAAGTCTGCCGTGCAGTACGTCGACAAGTCGCCCAACGGCAAACTCTGCTCGCAATGCCGCTTCTTCTTGCCCGCGAAGATTGCGAAGAAGGCCGTCAAAGGCGGCTGCCAGATCGTCGCCGGCCCGATCGCTCCCGGCGGTTACTGCGTCGCCTGGGCCGCCAAGTCGTAACGACGCCATAACGGGGCGCTGAAAGCCCGCGATGTCCGGATCGAGCCCGGCTCCGGACTCCGCGGCTTCAGTGCCCTTGCTGCCGCCGCGAGCCGGAAGTTCCGGGCCGAACATCGCGTAGAATTTCGTTCGGGAACGACGAGCCGGGCGAAATGAGCGCGCTTCCTTGCGGACTCTCGACCCGCAAATCTAGTCTTCGTCTAAACGCAGGACGGCCATGAACGCTTCTTGCGGCAGGTCGACGCGGCCGACGCGCTTCATGCGTTCCTTGCCGACCTTCTGCTTCTCGAGCAGTTTCCGTTTGCGCGAGATGTCGCCGCCGTAGCACTTTGCGAGCACGTTTTTCCGCAGCGCGCTGACGGTCTCGCGGGCGACGATCTTGCCGCCGATCGTCGCTTGAATCGGAACGTCGAACATCTGTCGCGGGATGAGTTCCTTGAGCTTCTCCGTTAAACCGCGACCGCGCAGCGCGGCCTTATCGCGCGCGACGATCGACGAGAGCGCGTCGACCGGCTCGGCATTGAGCAGGATCTCGAGCTTGACGAGGTCGCCTTCACGGTAGCCGATCAGCTCGTAATCGAGCGAGGCGTAACCCTTGGTGCTCGATTTGAGCCGGTCGAAGTAATCGATGATGACTTCGATCAGCGGCATCTCGTACGTCAGGATGACGCGGCCGTCGGCCAGATACTCCATGTTCCCGAGCGTGCCGCGGCGGTTCTGCGTGAGTTCCATGATCGCGCCGACGTACTCCGGCGGCGTGATGACGGTCGCTCTGACGTACGGCTCTTCCATCACCGCGATCTTGTCACGCGACGGCAGCTTCGCGGGGTTATCGATAGTGATGACGTTGCCGTCGGTGAGGGTAACGCGAAACACGACCGACGGCGACGTCGCGATCAGATCGAGATCGTAATTGCGCTCCAGCCGTTCCTGCACGATCTCCATGTGCAGCAGTCCGAGAAAGCCGCAGCGGAAACCGAAGCCGAGCGCGATCGAGCTTTCCGGCTCGTAATGCAACGCCGAATCGTTGAGCGAGAGTTTCTCGAGCGCTTCGCGCAGTTCCGAGACCTCGACGCCCTCGTTGGGATACAGGCCGCAATAGACCATCGGCACGATCGGCTTGTAACCCGGCAGCGCGACGGGCGCCGGATTCGACGCTTCGGTGAGCGTATCGCCCACGTCGATCTCGGCGAGCCCCTTGATATTCGCGATGATGTAGCCGACGCCGCCGATGTCGAGCGCCTGCGTTTTGCGCATGCCCGGCTTGAAGACGCCGACTTCGGTCGCCTCGTAGACCTTCTTCTGATTCATCGACATGAAGCGCGAGCCCGCGCGCAGCGTGCCGTCGGTCACGCGCACGTACGACACGACGCCGCGGTAGGGATCGAATTGCGCGTCGAAGACGAGGCCGCGCACGTACGCGTCGTTGCCGCGCGGCGGCGGAACGCGCGTGACGATCGCTTCGAGAATCTCGAGGATCCCGATGCCTTCTTTCGCGCTGCAGAGGATCGCGTCGCTGCCCTCGATGACGAGCAGCTCCTCGATCTCTCGCTTCACGCGTTCGGGATCGGCGGCCGGCAAATCGATCTTGTTGATCACGGGGATGATCGTGAGATTCTGCTCGAGCGCGAGATGGTAATTCGCAAGCGTCTGCGCCTCGATGCCTTGCGCGGCATCGATGACGAGCAGCGCCCCCTCGCACGCGCGCAGCGAACGCGAGACTTCCGATGAGAAATCGACATGGCCCGGCGTATCGATGAAGTTGAGTTCGTACTTCTCTCCCGCCGCCGAAAAATAATCGAGCGTCACGGGATGCATCTTGATCGTGATCCCGCGTTCGCGTTCGAGATCCATCGCGTCGAGCAGTTGCTCTTCCATCTGCCGCTGCGCGACCGTGCGCGTTACTTCGAGCAGGCGATCGGAAAGCGTGGTTTTGCCGTGATCGATGTGCGCGATGATGCAGAAGTTGCGCACGTTGGCCGCGACCCGTTCGCCCGTCGCGCGGGGCGTCGTTATCGCCATACGATTCGCACCGCTACGATGAATAGAGACAGGCGATGGGGCGGATATGGCCGGCGACGTATTGCACGACGACGAGCACGACTAAGAACGAGAGATCGAGGCCGCCGAGCGGCGGAATGATGCGCCGCACGGGCAGCAAGACCGGCTCGACCACGCGCGCCACGACGTCGCTCCAGCGCCCCCGGATATTCGGCACCCACGAGACCAGCGCGTAAGCGAGCAGCGCGACCCAGTACGCTTCGAGAACGTAATACAGCACTTCGTAGAGATCGCAGGAGAGTCGAGTCACCGGCATCCGGTTCGTCGCGCCGCCCGCAATTGCATGCGCGGACGAGCGCGCCTACTTCAAGCTGGCGAGAACGCGCTCCGGAACGCCGGCGAGGTACGGCGCCGGATCGATCGCATGTCCCGCGAGCATGATCTGATAGTGCAGGTGCGGCCCGGTCGACTCGCCGGTCGAGCCGACCAGCGCGATCAGTTGGCCCTTCGCGACGTAGTCGCCCGCGTGCACGTCGGCCCGGGAGAGGTGGCAGTACCACGTGTGGTAGCCGTTCCCGTGGTCGATGTCGATCTTGATGCCGTATTCGCCCTCGAAGCCGGCCGCGACGACGTCGCCCGCAGCGGCGGCGCGGACCGGATCGCCGTAATCGACGTCGAGGTCGACGCCCTGATGGAACTCGGGCCACGGGTCGACGCGCCAGCCGAACGGCGAGCGGATCGCGACCCCCTCACCCGCCGGGTTGAGCGACGGAATCTCGGCGAGCACGCGCGCCCGCGCGAGATCCTGCAAGTGGTGCACGTTGAGCACGCGAAACGCCAAGCGCCGCAACCGTTCGTCCTCGCGGCGCATGCGTTGCGACGCGCCCTCGAGCGTCGCGATGCGCCGCGTCAGCGCGTTGAAATCCACGGCTCCGGTCGAGAGCGCGGCCTGCTTCGCGCGGCGCCGCGGCCGCGGCGCGGGCGAG
>CAXUFI010000116.1:0-7715 GCA_964250245.1 uncultured bacterium | reverse complement strand
GTCGGGCAGCACCTCGCCCTTATAAATCCAAACTTTGACGCCGATGCGGCCGAAGGTCGTAAACGCTTCAACGTGAGCGTAATCGATATCCGCGCGCAACGTATGGAGCGGCACCTTGCCGTCGTGGTTCTGTTCGGTGCGCGCGATCTCGGCGCCGCCGAGCCGGCCCGAGCACATTACCTTGACGCCGCGCGCGCCGGCTTTCATGGTCCGCATGATCGATTGCTTCATCGCGCGACGAAACGCGATCCGCTTCTCGAGCTGATCGACGATATTCTGTCCGACGAGCCGCGCATCGAGTTCGGGATGCTTGATCTCGACCACGTTGACTTGAACGTTTTTTTGCGTGAGCCGCTCGAGGCCCTTACGAATATCCTCGATACCGACGCCGCGCTTACCGATGATGATGCCCGGCTTCGCCGTATGCACGATGATGCGCGCCTGATTCGCGCGGCGTTCGATCTCGACTTTCGAGATCGCGGCGGCGCGGGTCAGCCGGCCGAAATACTTGCGTACGGCCTGGTCTTCGTGCAGCCAAATCTTATAATTTTTCTTTTCGAACCAGCGGCTTTCCCAAGTGCGGGTAATGCCGAGCCGCAAACCGACCGGATGTATCTTCTGTCCCATGAGTTACTCCGACGCTCCGGCGTCCGGTGCGGGGGGCTTACGCGTCCGGCGAGCCGGCGGGGGCGTCGCGCCGGCCACCGACCGGCGGCGCGAGTCGACCGTCGACAGTGCGATCGACGCACCGGATTTCTTCTTCGGCCGGTACTTCGGCGGCGTGGTACCGACCGCGATCGTCACGTGCGACATACGCTTGCGCTTGAAAGCCGCCCGGCCTTGCGCGCGCGGATCCAACCGCCGCGTGTACGAACCGCCCGGACCGCCGTCGACCGTAATCTTCGTCACGAAGAGGCCGTCGGTCGCCATGTTGTGATTGTTCTCCGCATTCGCTACCGCACTGCGCAAGAGTTTCTCGATCGGCTCGGAGGCGAAGACGCCCGAAAACTGCAGCAACACGAGCGCTTCGCGGACGGTCTTGCCGCGAATCGCATCGGCGACCCGGCGGAGCTTGCGCGGGCCAACCCGAGCGAATTTGAGATGGGCGAGGGCTTCCGATCGCTCGGCACCCGGCAGCGTTACGTTCATCTACTTGACCGCGCTTTTCTCTTGGCCGGAGTGGCCTTTGAACGTTCGCGTCGGGGAGAACTCGCCGAGCTTGTGCCCGACCATGTTCTCCGTTACGAATACGGGGATGTGCGTCTTACCGTTGTGCACGGAGAGCGTGTGGCCGACCATTTGCGGAACGATCGTACTCGCACGCGACCACGTCTTAATAACGCGCTTTTCACGCGTACTATTCATCTTCTCGACTTTGGCCATCAGGTGGTCCGCTACGAACGGGCCTTTTTTAAGGCTGCGACCCATTACTTGGCACTCCGCTTGCGAACGATCATCTTCGTCGTGCGTTTATTCCGGCGCGTTTTCTTACCCATCGTCATCTGGCCCCAAGGCGTCGTCGGCGGGCGTCCCGATGTGGACCGCGCTTCACCACCGCCGTGCGGATGATCGACGGGATTCATCGCGATACCGCGCACGGAAGGCCGCTTGCCCATGTGCCGGATCCGGCCCGCCTTACCGATCACGACGTTTTCGTGGTCGAGGTTCCCGAGTTGCCCGATCGTCGCGCGGCAAACGAGCAGAATGCGGCGTACTTCGCCCGACGGCATCCGGACCTGCGCGTACTCGCCTTCTTTCGCCATCAACTGCGCCGACGACCCGGCGCTGCGAACGAGCTTCCCACCCTCGCCCGGACGCAATTCAATATTGTGAATGACCGTCCCGAGCGGGATATTCTTAATCGGCAGACAGTTACCGGTTTTAATGTCGGCCGCTTCACCGGAGACGATGACCTGACCGATCTCGAGCCCGACGGGCGCGAGAATATAGCGCTTCTCGCCGTCGCGATAATTCACGAGCGCGATGCGCGCCGAGCGATTGGGATCGTACTCGATCGCCGCGATCTTGCCCGGCACGACGTCCTTCTGGCGCTTAAAATCGACGATGCGGTACTGTCGCCGCGTTCCGCCGCCCTTATGGCGCACGGTGATGTGGCCGTTGTTATTGCGCCCGGAATGTTTTTTCTTGACCTCGACGAGCGACCGTTCCGGCTTCTTCTTCGTAAGGTCTTTGGTATCGATCGTCGTTATGAAGCGCTGTCCGGCCGAAGTCGGCCGATACCGTTTTACTGCCATTAAAGAACCGCCTCACCTAGCCAGGTACCAAGCAACTGCGTGCATCTTTCGCCCGAGCGCGAGGCGCAAGGAGCGAAGCGTGCGCAAGCACGTGAGCGACGAGCAACGACGCGATCGGGCGAAAGATGCACGCAATTACTGTTCAAAGGGGTTTACTCCGCCGAGTTCGATCTTCTGGCCGGGCTTAAGCGTAACGACGGCCTTCTTCCAATCCGACTGCTTGCCGGCGGTCCGCACGCCTTTGCGCGCGAAATTCTTCATCTTGCCGCCAACGTTGACGGTATTGATCTTGACCACGTCGACCTTGAAGATCTCGGCGACGGCATGACGGATCTGCGTCTTCGTAGCGCGCGGATGCACTTCGAACGTATACTGATTGACTGCGGTCCCCGTCATCGACTTCTCGGTGATCATCGGCGCCAAGATTACGTCACGAGCTTCCATTAAACGCGCGCTTCCTTGCGCTCGGGAAACGCGGCACTGAGTTCGTCGAAGGCCGCGGTGGTCAGCACGAGACGCGCGTAGCCGAGTACGTCTTTCACGTCGAGGGCGCCCGTGTTCGTGATCGCCGCGCGCTCGAGATTCGCGCCGATGCGCACGAGCGTGCTGCCGATCTCGACGTGCTCCGCCTGCGCGTACACGACGAGCGTCCGATCGCCGGTCTTCGCCGCTTTCGGCGAACCGTAGAGCAGCGCCGCGAGATCGCGCGTTTTCGCGAGATCGAAATTATCCGTCGCGAGCACGGTAACCGCGTTGCCGGCGAAGCGCTCGGAGAGCGCGGCGCGCAAGGCGGCCTTGCGCTCTTTCTTATTGAGGCTGACGACGTAGTCACGCGGCTTCGGCCCGAAGACCACGCCGCCGTGACGCCACTGCGGAGAGCGTGTCGAGCCCTGACGCGCGCGACCGGTACCCTTTTGCTTCCAAGGCTTACGGCCGCCGCCGCGGACTTCGTCGCGGCGCTTGGTCGATGCCGTACCCGCGCGCGGATTGCTAAGCTCGCGGAAGACGGCGCGGAACATCGCATTGCGCTTCGAGCCGTCCGCGTTCGCGAACGCCGCGGGAACCTCGGC
Source organism: uncultured bacterium (assembly GCA_964250245.1). Lineage (GTDB taxonomy): Bacteria > Vulcanimicrobiota > Vulcanimicrobiia > Vulcanimicrobiales > Vulcanimicrobiaceae > CAXTIY01. The sequence continues at coordinate 4,390 of CAXUFI010000116.1, read as the reverse complement.
ATCGCGCACGTTCGCGCCCTTGACGTCGATTACGGCCGGCATTATTTGCCCTTCTTGGCGACGACGGGCGGCGCGACGGGGATCTTCGGAGGCCGAACCGCACCCGAAATCAGCACGAGGCCGTTTTTCGCGCCCGGGACCGGGCCGCGCACGAGCAGCACGTTGCGCTCCGCGTCGGCGCGGACGACCTCGAGATTTTGATGGGTCGTGCGGTCGACGCCGAAGTGGCCGGGGCGCCGGGAGCCGCGGTGCGTATGGCCGGAATTCGTGTCGCCGTTAGAAGCCGGCTGGCGATGGATCATCGAGCCGTGGCTCCGGCCGCCGCCGTGAAAATTATGGCGCTTGATACCGCCGGCAAAGCCATGACCCTTAGAGACGCCCACGACGTCGACCCGCTCGCCGGCCTCGAACACGTCGACCCCGACCGTCCCGCCGACGGCCGGTGCGCCGTCGATCAGCCGGCGAAACTCGCGAACGTGCCGCTTCGGCGTATCGATGCCGGCTTTCTTAAAACGTCCGGCGGCCGGCTTCGTTAAGCCGTTTCTACGAGCATCGGCGAACGCCAGCGCGACGGCCTCGTAGCCGTCGGACTCCACGGTCTTGCGCTGCAGGACGACGCACGGGCCCGCCTCGATGACGGTCACCGGCACGTACCGCCCATCGGCGGTGAACACGCTCGTCATCCCGACCTTCCGGCCGATGATGTTCTTCATACTAACTCCACGGGGCCTGGCGTTCACTTTGGTTTTCCCGCCGCAAGCACATCAAAGCGCTCGCGGCGGGGACCACAACCCAGGTAGGATACCAAGAGGCGCAAGCCTTGTCAAACGAGCGGCGACCACTCCGCCGGCGCGTCGTTTTTCGCAGCCGCAGGGCACTTACGCGTAGAGATGCGACGCGAGCACGGCTTCACGCTGATCGACCTTTCGGTCGCCACGGCGATTCTTTGCGGCTTCCTTATAGTTACGGCCTTCAGTCTCTCGCGCCCGCCGAAACTGCACCTGGCGGCGCTCGCGCTGCAAGCCGCTCTCGTCGAGGGCCGTTCGCTCGCGATGACGTTCGGTCAAATTTCGGACGTCGCCGGCGGCGTCGGCTTCGCCGGGCTCGACGGGGCGACCGTTACGATCACACCGGATCCGGCCGATCCCGCGCGCAGCAGCCTCATCAGCGTTTGGCGCTCCCGGCCGAGGGCCAGCGGCGACCCCTTGGCGGCCGACCCCGGCTTCCCGCCCGAGCGCGTTCCGGTTCGTTTCATCAGCAGTACCGCCGGGGCTGAGCCGTTCAGCATCCTTATTTCGAGCGCCGGCTACACGAGCGTCCAGCCGCGTTTCCCGGCGACGCTTCCGCCGCCGAACTCGCTGCAAACTGACCCCGGCTGCCGCGACGGCGAATCGATCACGGTCGTGGATGCCGTGCGCAGCGAGACGCACCGGCTCGAATGTAACGAGGGCGTCTACGACGCTTCGGTAAGCGGCGCGTGAAGGCGGACGAACGCGGCTTCTCCCTCTTGGAAGTCTTGGTCGCCACGGCGCTGACCATCGCCGTCGTCTTGGTCATTACCAGCGCCGTGCTCGGTTCGCTGCGGGCGACGGCACTGGCGGCCGAAAAAGCGACGCTCGCCGAAGATGCCGCGGACGCGCTCGTCGATTTACGGCAAGCGACGGCCTACGGCGTCGCCTCGGCGGATGCGAAGGATACGCCCCTCCTCGCGAAGCTCGTCGGCCATACCGCCACGATGCAACGGCAGCGCTCGAACGACGTGACCGAGACGATCACCCTTAGCGTGATTCAGGCGAAGCCGAACGGACCCATCGTTGCGGAAGCGACGGCCAGCGACGGCTCGCGCAGCGACACCGAACGGCGCACGCTGTTCTACGAGGCGCCGGCCCCCGGATCGACCGTAACGGAAGCCGCACCGTGAGGGCCGCGCAACGCGGTTTTACCGTACCCGAGCTGCTTATCGCTATGGTTCTGCTCTTGCTGATCGGCTTCGCCACACTCGGCGTGCTGCAAACGTACACGCGCGCGCTGGCGGACCGCAGCACGGCCGAAAGCGGTTCGATCGCGCTCGATCGCGAGCTCGACGGCATGCGCGCCGATGCGGCCTCGGCGTACGCCGTCTTCGTTCCCAGCAACGACGTCTTCGGCGCCAGGAACGCCCCGGGAGCCGACACCGCGACGCCGGGCGCCGGGCACGAGGTCGACTTCTATACGAAGACCGATCACAACGCGGAGTACTTCTGGGCGTACACGTACGATGCGAACGCCAAAACGCTGCAGCGGTACGACTACGTCCCATCCGGTGCGGGCACGCCCGCCCGAGGCGTATTCGATCGCGCGTCCGGCGCATTAAACACCTCGGCCCATTATCCGGTCATCACCGGCGTGCAGAATTTCAGCACGCAGACGCTATTCGCTAATCAGCTCGGTTCCGGTACGAGTGCGTTCGGGCCACTCGTGCAGAATCTAGTGAAGCAGACAGGCAGCGCTCCGGTCGCCGACCCCGTCGGCTTCGTGCCGAATGACGGCCGCCCCAAAAGCGATCTGTACGGCGGCAACACGACCGTTCAAGTGCAGGTCGCAACCAACGCCGGCACGCGAACCGAACATCTCGCGACCGCCGTGATGCCGAGCGGCTTCACGATTCACGAGTACCCCGCCATCCGCGGCGTCGTTTACCGTCTCGATCAGGTGCACCGCTTCTGGTTCGGCTTAGCGCAAATCACGCACTCGGGAATCTACGAACAGCTGCTCGTTAGTTACACGCCCTCCGATCCGACGTCGTGGAAGCCGTGGTGCGATTACGAACTACACGGATCTGGGTCGACCGGGCTGCGCCTTAACGATCGGAATGTGCAGTACGATCCGAGCGATTTTCGAGAGACGATGGGCGGAATTTATGCAGCCGTTGCCAGCGGTAACGCCAATCAACTCAACCCGGTATCGCCTTGTGCACCCACGGTACCGCCGCCGGATGGCGCGTACGCGACGATGGCTCCGGCGCCGCTACCGCCGGTTCCGACTAACCCGCCATGTTTCGTCGCCGGCCAATGCTGGCCCGACCAAGCTCCGCCGAACTGGACCCCGGCATCGCCCTGGCCGAACAGCCCTCCGCCGGCGAGCTGGTGTGCAACCCACGCCGCCTCGCCGCTCTGCGGCGGCTCCGGCGGCACACCACAACCGATCGCCGGCACGCCACCGCCGATAACGTATCAAACGCCGTCGGCTTCGCTTACTCCAAGCGCAACCGACGAAACTTCCTTCGGCGCGCCCCCGCAACAATAGCAGCTCGAGGTATCGCGTGCTCTTGCAAGCCATGCTCATGCTCGCGGCGCTGCTCGTGATCGGCAGCGCTCTCCTTACAAGCACCCTCGTCAGCGCCAAAGCCGCCTTCCATCAAACCATTCAGCGGAAAAGCGAGACGGCGATGAACGAAGCGACGGCCGACTTCGTGACTTGGGCTCAAGAGCATGTCAAAAACGATGGATTAAATCAGACTTCGGTGTGGTCGGCGGTGCCTCAACAGGAGCCGCCGGCACCAACCTGCGCTTCCGGCGACTCCGTCTCGCCTGCTACGGATATCGAAGGGTGCAGTCTAATGCGCCAAATTCGTTGGAACGTCACGGGGTACACGGGCGACGTTCAAAATAATGCAGCAAGCCAAGGCTTGAGTGAGGCGAGCGCTCTAGCTACGGCGCAAGAAGAGCAAAGAGTCTCTGCAACAGTCAGCGTCGTCATCACTGATAAGACCGGCCAACTAACGTACGACAACCGGTCGAGAGAGATAACCGCAAGGCTTTTCCATGCCTTTCCATATGTTGCCGTAAGTGGTTCCAAAGACGTCCTATCGGCGACTGGCGATCGAAATTCTTCCGAGGGTGATACGGCAGGGCATGAAAACACTCGCCTCGTTTTCGAACAAAATCCCTCCGCACGGACTTTACCGGCGACAAATAGTAATACGACTATTGTAACGACTATTGACTGTGCGAATACTGCTCAAGACGCGTCATCAGATCCACTACTTGATGATAATGAAGTTACATTTTCAGCGCTTAGGAGTTACGGAAACTTAGTCTGGGCGTACGAAGTGCCGTGCAAGTCTAGACAGCCAATCGATCCCGCCACTATTCCACAAGGTTACACGCCGCCGAATAGTAGTGATTTCATGAGCAATGCGCAGAGGAATCTGATGTGGTTTAAGCGCGACGACGACAACTCATCATTTTCTCACTAAACCGAAGAAGACAGACATGGAAAGTTATTCAATGTCTTGGTAGGGCAACTCTACACTTGACAAACCTATAAATACATTTACGCGGCAAGAGAGAACCATGAGGTTGTCCCGGTTTCCCGGACACTTATCTAGCGCCGGAGAAGATCCGGTTCA
>CAXUFI010000115.1:0-7773 GCA_964250245.1 uncultured bacterium | reverse complement strand
GCTCCGTCCGGCGCGTGCCGGTCCCCGGCGCCGCCGGTCTCCAACGCGGCACGGTGGCCGTACGCGCGCACGCCGGACCGGAGTTACGTGACGGGGTGGCGTCGCGCCCGCGCCCGGCCGCCGGTTCGATCGTTCGTCTCGGCGGCCCGCTCCGGCACGTCATCTACATCGTGAAAGAGAACCGGACGTACGACCAAGTTCTCGGCGACCTGCGACGCCGCGTTGACGCTCTTCGGGGCCAACGTGACGCCGAACGAGCACGCGCTCGCGAGCCGCTTCGGCATTCTCGATAATACGTTTGCGAACGCCGAAGTCAGCGCCGACGGCCACAACTGGTCGATGGCGGCCTTCGCGAACGATTACTTAGAACGGTTTTGGCCGCCGAATTACGGGCAGCGGCGCGGCACGTACGATTTCGAAGACGGCGCCGAGGGCTCGACGCCGCACGGCGGCTATCTGTGGAACGCCGCCTTGCGAGCCGGCATCTCGCTCCGTAACTACGGCGAGTTCACGACCGAAGTGACGGCCGGTGCGCGACCGCAGAGCATCTCGCACATGGCCGGGCTCGCCGCGATTACCGATCCCGCGTATCCGGGTTTCGATCTCGCCTTCAGCGATGAGGATCGCGAACGCGAGTGGGCGCGCGAGTTCGCGGGCTACGTGCGCGCCGGTACTCTGCCGCAGCTCGAGATCGTGCGGCTGCCGAACGATCACACGGCGGGGACGACGCCCGGGAAGCTCACGCCGACCGCGTACGTCGCCCAGAACGACATCGCCGTGGGGCGGCTCGTCGATACGGTTTCGCATTCGCCGTACTGGACGAGTACCGCGATCTTCATCGTCGAGGACGACGCGCAGAACGGTCCCGATCACGTCGACGATCAGCGCATGCCCGCGTTCGTCATCAGCGCGTACGCGACCGGCGGCGTCTTGCACGCCCACCATTCGACGGCCGGCGTCGTGCGGACGATCGAATTACTGCTCGGCTTACCGCCGCTCTCGGCCTACGATGCGGCGGCGCTGCCGCTCACGGAAGCCTTCGGCCGCCCGGCGGATCTCCGTCCCTACGACGCGCTGCCCGAAGCGACCGATCTCCACGCGAAGAACGGTGCGACGGCGTACCGCGCGAGCGAGAGCGCGCGGCTGGATTTCAGCCGCGAGGACGCGGTGCCGATGGCGACGCTCAACGATCTCGTCTGGCACGCCGTCCGCGGCGCGCACGCCGCCCCGCCCGCCTACGGCGATTTTCCGCGCGCTGACGATTGAAAGACGCCTAGGGACCCGCGGCAGCGAAACCGCCGAAGGCGGCCGAGCTCGCGCCAGCCGGCCTGGTGGCATGAAACCATCGGCCGCGAGCGCATCGAATCCTGGCGGTCGCGCAGCTCGTGAAAGTACACCAATCGATCACCTACCACCGTCGAATGTCCTACTATCTTCACGTTTGCGGCGGCGTAGCTCAGCGGTTCCAGCGGCGGCTTTCTAAGCCGCAGGTCCCGGCTTGCCCCCCGGCACCGCTACTTTGCGGCCTCGAGACGAACAGCTTGCAGCGAACGGCTCTTAAAAGGTATTTCCACATGATGCCTTACCGAGGAAAAACGCCAGCGATCGGCTGGAGCCTCCACATGACGGGCGGTTGGCGTACGCAATGGGAGCGAATGCAGCGCTGGTACAAGCGTGCAACTCTCGCGCAAAACTCTATCGATCGCTACGATTTACTGTATGCCTTCTTTGAGAAGGCATTTCACTTAAGAGACTGGCTGATCGATACAGGCGCGGCGAACTCTAAAGATTTAGGAGACCTCTTCGATCAAAACGTTGAAATGCGACTCTGCCGCGACCTTGCAAACTCTCACAAGCATTTTTCGTTGTCGCAACCGAGTCAGCAACTTCCACCGTCCGAGGCTCACGAATATTCACCCGGAGCCGGTAATCTTGACGATGACGTATCCCTCGTAATTCTTAGCGATGGAGTGAAGCACGATGCCTTCGTATTGGCGCAGCAAATTCTTGAACGATGGAAGACCTTCCTAAAGGCGAGCGTGGCTCCGTCGAAGACGGGTTGAGGACATCAAGCCGTGCGGCATAAGTCCATCTCGGTCAGACGAATCATTTTCACGGAGCCTCTTGTGCATCAAGAATCGAGCGGTCGTGTCGACGAATCCCGGTGCATGCCGAGTGAGCGTCTCAAAGAGCATGTCCATGGTCGCAGTCGGATCGGAGGCGGCGATGTCTGCGAGTTGCTCGCGAACGATTCTCGCCATCGTCCGCCCCAGGAGGCTTGTCAGATCGAGCAAAAACTCGTAGGGTGCTTTGGCGGTGATCCCATATGGGGCAAGCGCTTCATCCGAAAAATCTCGTAGATTTGAGGTGACGATGACCTCAGCTCGGGCACGCACGGCTGCGGCACTCACATGCCGATCTTTCTCATCATTCGTCATGCACGCGATAAGCGTTTCCAAACCAACGACAGCCGCGCTCGGGAAGGCCGCGTCATTTCCGCTACGAGATAGTCTCCTCGGTCAGGTGTAAGGCGGCCCGCAGCGACAAGATTACGTTTGACTTCATCGAGGATCATAGCTGACCAGTAAGGCGCGTAGAGATTGCGCTCTGCGGCACGCAAGAGCTTATCGCGGAGCGATCTTGGGTAGAGGACGCACGCATCAAGAACGACCGGAAAATTTGAAATTAACAACGAGGCTAATCAGCGAAGTAGCCGCCGGCCTCGACGCCCATCCGTGTGATGTTGGCTAGTGCTTCCCGCCGCTGCGCGTCGCGCTGATCGCGGAAGACGATGACATCGGCGAAACGGATGCGGTGATGCCGTCCGACGTCGACGCTCGGTAAGTGCTGATCGCGAATGAGACGCCGCACGTATTCTCGCGAGACATTGAGTAAGTTGGCTGCCTCCTGCGTCGTCAGCAGGCGATTGACCGGAACGATCGAGACCATGTCTCCACGCGCCAATATTTCAGCGGAGAGCTTGAAGATCTCGTAAAGGGCGTGCGGCAATTCAAGTGGCGCCTGGTCGGGGGCCGTCAATTGCGGAACGCGCGCGCCCCGGTCCTCGAGGAAGCGGGCGATGAGCGCGGTGATGGCTTCTCGCTCAGCCGGATCGGCCTCGATTGGTTCAGGTTGACGGACTAGCGGCATGTAGCTTCTCTTCTCGATTCGGCGAACGGTTATAATATACCATATCTGCCACAAGTGCAACTAATCGATTGACGAGATACGATGAGGCTATAGGGATTGAAGCCGGGTCAGCTAGTGCCGGCGTGCGGCGATATCATTCGTGGTCCGTGCGGCGGCTATGGGCAGGAGCGGCCGTGACTCAGGACGAGCCGCTGGCTCCAACACCCGGCCCGAAACAGACCTACGACTTGGTTCGTCGGCACGAAACGGCGCCGGTAAGCCTCGTGAAGGCCGCGGTGTCGCCGTGCACGGCCACCACGTACGGGTGTCTTCCATTCGGAGCGCCCCAGCATATGGCGCCCGGCAGCAAATGCCTGATCGGGCGTCGGATCTCATCCTGTTGCCACGATCGTACGAGATGACAGTCCGCCGGCGCCCGCAGTCGGGGCCGAGGCACGAATGGCGCGACGCCGAGCAGCGCTACCGGCCGGGATTCATCGCTTTCGCACCGGTGCCGTTGGGCGTTAAGTAGATCGTCGACTCGGCGTAATCGGTCGTAACGGTAAAGTACTGAAGCAGTTGGGGGCCGACGACACCGTCGAACCCGCCGCGCGCGTAGAGCCGGTCGGAGGGGATGACGAGCGCCGAGAGATCTTCGAACGTCGCTCCCCCCAATCCGACCTGCGGCACGGCATAGAGGCCGGCCGTGAAGACGCCGCCGACGCCGGCCAATCGCATAGCCCGGCCGGTATCGCGAAAGCCTCGGGTGATGCCGGGATAGCGGCGCGTAAAGATATCCGCGATCACCAGGCCGCCGCTCGCGCCCGTGTCGATCTCGAACCGTTCGCCGAGGTGTCCGTCGACCGTGACGTCCGTCTCGGGGCCCTGATTCGCGACCCGGATGGGGAGCGCGAGCGTGTGCGGCTCGCTCGGCGCCGCAAACGCATCGTAATCGGTCGCCGTCACGGTACCGCGCTCGTAATCCAGCGAGAGCGCGAGCGAAGCGATGAAATCGAACCCGAGCAGGCCGACCACGCGGACCGGCGCCACCGGACTTGCGAATTGCAACGACGGAACGACCGTTACGGCGACGTCTTTCATCGTGAGCTCGCCGACGTTCATCTCGGGAACGATCGACTTTTCTTGCGTGTACCGGCCCGCGTTCGCCGCGTTGGAGCCGTTCTCGTACAGCTTGAGACCCAGACTCGTCGCGACGCTGCGGTCGAGCACGATCCCCGAGGCGCCGGTATCCAGAATCATATCGAGGCCGCGCGAACCGACCCGGACGCGAACGACGTACTGCTGGTTCGCGTCGAGTTGCGCGGGGACGTTCACCTTCGTAACGCCGGCCGGAAACGTCACGAGTGCGCGGCGCGGCGGCGGGATCGCGACGTCGGCGGGAGCGACCCCGGTCGTCGCCACGGAGACGATCCGTTCGTCGCTCTCGTCGGCGGCCTGGCCGTCCGACGAGTGCGTATGCCAGGCGCGCTCGTACCCGGCGGTGTTACGAAAATCGTCGTAGGTCGTAACCGTCGTTTCGGTCGGCGCGATCGCTTCGACACGCACGATGCGAGACGTGGCTGGATCGACGAACGTCTTCGTTCCGTCGCCTTTGGCATCGACGTCGGCGATGACGTCCGCGACGATGGGTGCCGTAACGCGAGCGAGCGAGATCGTCCGCTTCTCATCCGCTTCGCCGCCGTGCCGCGGCTGATCGAAGACCGTCATCCCGTTCGCGTTTTGATGCCAGTGCTGACCCGCGAACGTACCGTAGCCGTAGAGGAACGGTCCGTCTTCCAACGTCGAACGAACGTCGGCGCCGCTACGCATCGTGGTCAGCGTCTGCGTGCGGCCGTTTCGAACGATCGTCGTGACGACGCGTTCGAGCGGCAGCCGCTTACCGCGCGCGGCCTCGACCGCCGTCCGCACCCGCGCGACATCGGCCGGTATCGCGGGACTCGGTTCGGGTGACGGACCGGCGCTCGCGGCGTCGGCGAGCGCGGAGCCGGTCATCGCGAACGTCAGCGCGAGGCAAACCCGGACGCCGAGCGGCGATATGAGCGAACGTGAGCGCGATTATTTCCGGCGCAGCCGGAGCGGCCTTCTTCGTTGCGGCGCGATCCGGGTCGCGGCGCGCGCATCGCGTTCGCTATACTTCTTCAGGGTTAGCAGCTGCTTGCGAAACATGGCGAGATCGACGTAGGGGATGACCAGGCGCAGGAAACGACCGTAGGGACCGCGCGGGTAGCGAACGAGGACGCGGACCGCCAGCCGGGTCGTCGCGCCTGCCGCCCGGACGCGGTAACTGCCGGCGAAGTCGCCCATAACGGGGGCCGCGAGCCGCAACGCGAGGCCGAGCGTGAGGTCGGCGTCCGGCGTGAAATCGAGGATGCGAAAGATCACCATCGCCCGTTGTCCGCGCGCCAAGCGCTCGAGCCCCGGCGTCAACCGCGACGGACTGCGGCGGCCGAAATTATCGAGCAGATCGTAACTATAGGGCGCCGCCCGCAATTGACAGAGCCAGCGGTACACGAGCTCCGGCGGCGCCGCGATCGCGACGGCACGATGGAAGACGTCGTCATGCGCGAAGCCTAGCGCATCGCACGGATAGGAAGCGCGCACCTCTTCCGGCTTCGCGCCCCAATTTTTTACGTCCACGTTCCCTACCGCAGCTCTCGAGACGGAGTACCTCGTGAACATTTCCCATACCGGCACACGGAACCGCTGGTCGATCGCGGGGGCAGCCACGCTGCTCATGGTCTGTCTCGGGTCCGTGTATTCGTGGAGCCTGTTCACGCAGCCGCTCATCTTCGGGCTCAAGATCTCGACCGTGAACGCCGGTTGGCCCTTCGCGATCGCCATCTTCTCACTCGGCATCGGCGCGGTCGTCGGCGGCCGCTGGCAAGATCGCGTCGGGCCGCGCACGGTGACGATCGTCGGCGTCGTGTTCTGGGGCCTCGGTAATTTGCTGGCGGGGCTGGGCACGCGGGCCTTCGGCCTGCCGTGGCTCATCCTGTGCTACGGCGTCATCGGCGGTTTCGGAAACGGCATGGCATACATCACGCCGGTCGCCGTCGTCACCAAGTGGTTTCCGGATAAGCGCGGGCTCGCGAGCGGCCTGGTCGTAATGGGTTTCGGCCTGGGCGCGTTCTTCTACAACATCATCGTCAAGAGTTTGAGCTCGTACGCGCTCGTCGCGAAACACGCGTCGGCCTACGCCGATGCGCGAGCCGCGGCGGTAAAAGCCGGCACGGTCTTCGATCCGACCCAGTTCCCGGTGCTGCCCTCCGACCTCGGTGCGATCGTCGGCATTCTCGCCGTTTCGGGCATCGTATTCGCGATCGTCGGCGGCCTCTGCGCCACGTTCCTGAGCAACCCGCCTAAGGATTATACGAGCGCCGGCGTCGTCGCTTCGGCGGCAGCCGGCAACGTAAGTTATACGCCGCAGCAAGTTCTCGGGACGCCGCAATTCTACTTACTCTGGCTGATGCTCTTTCTCAACGTCTCGGCCGGTATTCTGATCATCTCGAGCGCGGTCCCGATCGTTCGCGAGTTGACCGGCGCGACCGCGAAAGTCGCCGCCACGACCTACGGCTTTCTCGCCATCTTCAACGGGCTCGGCCGCTTCTTCTGGGGTTCGATCTCCGATCGCATCGGACGGAACATGACGTACGTCGCGATTTTCGGCATTCAAGTCGTCGTGTTTTTCTTACTCGGCGGGTTCCACAGTCTCGCCGCCGTCAGCGTCGCGTTCGCGATCGTGCTCGCCTGTTATGGCGGCGGCTTCGGTGTGATGCCGTCGTTCAATGCCGACTTCTTCGGCACGAAGTACATCGGAATCAACTACGGCCTCATCCTCACCGCATGGGGCTTCGGCGGGCTGCTCGGCGAGTTCTTCGGCTCGTATTTTAAGGACCGGACGGGCTCGTATTCGGGCGCGCTCGTTCCGGTGGCGGTCATGCTGCTCATCGCGGCCGTGATTCCGTTTTTGACGAAACGGCCGGCGCCCGTGCGGGCCGCGGTCGCGGCGCGGTAGACCGCTAACGCACGAGAAGCGCGGGGTGCGCAAACTCACCGTCGCGCTCCTCGTATACGTCGCCGTCTTTGCGGCGCTCGCGATCTGGCGCTGGCACGTCTGGTCGTTCGGCGCCGATACCGGCACCTTCACGCAGGTCGTCGCCGACGCGTTCGGCGGTTTCCACGACGGCCCCGAACAAGGCACGCACTTTCGCTTTCATTGGGCGCCACTGCTCGCGACGCTCTGGCCGCTCGTCGTGCTCGCGCGCAGCGGACTCGCGCTGCAACTCGCGCAGATCTTGCTGATCGCGGCCGCGGCCGTACCGCTCTACGCGCTCGCGCGCCCGTACGCTGGTCCGGATCGCGCGTTCGCGTATGCGTCGCTCGCGCTGTTGTACCCGCCGCTCGGCGCCGTCGCGTTTACCGAATTTCACGAGATCGCCTTCTATCCCGTCCTCGCGCTCGCGCTGATGTGGGCCGCCGAGCGGGCGCGCTGGGCGTGGTTCGGCATCTTCGGCTGCGCGGCGGCGCTCGTGCGCGAGGAGGCGTGCATCGTCTTCGCGTGCGCCGGTTGCGCGCTCGCCGCGATCGGCGTCGACCTCGCGCTGCACGACATCCGCTTCGTCG
>CAXUFI010000114.1:2365-7776 GCA_964250245.1 uncultured bacterium | reverse complement strand
GTGAACGGGTCGGCCGGATTCTCGAGAGTGCCGGTTATCGCGTTATTCTCCAGCAGCATAGCTTTACGAATAAGAGCTTCATCGCGCAGATGCACGGCGCGCTCGAGGGCGGCGCGCGCGTCGTCGCGCTCCTCTCTCCCGCTTATCTCGGCAGCGACTATTGCGCCGCGGAGTGGCAGAGCGTTCTAGCCGACGACCCGCTCAATAGACGCAGCAGGCTGATCGTTCTGCGCGTGGCCGAGTGCGCGCCGCCGGGGCTGCTCAAAGCGCTGGCCTACTGGGACCTCGTCGCCGTCACCGATCCCGCCGAATTCGAGCGCATCGTGCTCGAAGCCGTGCGCCCGAGCGCGGCCGGCGGCGGCGAGGCGGATCTGGGACCGCCGCGCGCGGTCGACGAGCGGCCGATTCACAACTTGCCGGCGCAATTGACGGCGTTCATCGGGCGCACGACCGTGGTGTCAGAGATTACGACCGAGATCGAACGCGGCAGGCTCGTGACCATTCTCGGCGCCGGCGGCATCGGTAAGACGCGCACGGCGCTGGAAGTCGCGGCCCAGCTGCTCGACGGCTCGGGTGACGGCGTCTGGTTCGTCGACTTCGCGCCGCTGGGGAACTCGGCGTACGTCGTCGCGGAAATCGCTTCGGTGCTCGACGTTCGCGAGGACGCGGGCAAGCCGCTGCTGCAGAACGTGCTCGCGAACCTTAAAGAGAAACGGCTGCTCCTGGTCTTCGATAATTGCGAGCACGTCGTGGCCGAGGCGCGCAACGCCGCCGAAGCGATCTTGCGAGCGTGCCCGCAGGTTCGCATCCTCGCCACGAGCCGCGAGGCCCTCAACGTGGCGGGTGAGGCGGTGTACAAGTTACCGACCTTGAGCGTTCCGGCCGCCGCGACGCGGCTCTCCTGCGACGACGCGCTGCAGTACGAAGCCGTCGCGCTCTTCGCAGCGCGCGCGCAGGCCGTTGAAAGGCGCTTCGTCGTTACCGACGCCAACGTCGGCACGGTGACCGATATCTGCCGCCGGCTCGACGGGATCGCCTTGGCGATCGAACTCGCGGCGCCGCGCATCAAGATCCTGAGCCTCACGCAGCTCGATCAGCGGCTCGACGAACGTTTCCGGTTGCTGACCGGCGGCAGCAAGACCGCCCTGCCGCGGCAACAGACGATGCGGGCGCTCATCGATTGGAGCTACAATCTGCTCGACCCGGCCGAGCAGGAGCTCTTTCGCCGGCTCGCGATCTTTGCCGGCGGCTGGACGCTCGAGGCCGCGGCCGCCGTGTGCGGCGACGACGGCGACGACGAATTTTCGGTCCTCGACCGGTTGACTTCGCTTTCGGACAAGTCGCTGGTGGCGGTAGATTTCGCCGGCGAGGCGCAGCGTTTTCGCTTTCTCGAGTCGATGCGCGCGTACGCCCGGGCGCTGATCGCAGATGCCGGTGAAGAGGCGGCGCTCGCGCGACGCCACGCGAACTTCTTCAGTGCGTTCGCAGGCGACGGTTCGCGGCAAACGGTCTTCGATGCCGCGCGGCTCGAAGAGATCGAAGCCGAGCTCGAAAATATTCGCGAGGCGATGACGTGGGCGCTCGAGCGAGGCCGGGATACTTTGCTCGGCGGCCGGCTCGCCTACGCGCTCGGGCGCTTCTGGTCGATCCGCCATCCCAGCGAGGGGCAGCGCTGGTCGCGACTCGCCGCAGATGCGGTCCGAGGCTCGGCCGACCTCGCGCTGATCGCCAAGCTCGCGACGGCGAATGCCGCGATGTTACCGCACGGCAGCAGCGAGCGCGTCGAGGCGACCGTCGAGGCGCTCGAGGCCGCCCGGGCCGCGAACGACGCGAGCATCCTCGTGCGAGCGCTCTGCGCGTACGGCGAGCAGCTCGCGCCGCTCGCGCGCACGGACGAGGCGAAACTCGCCTTCGAAGAGGCGCTGGAAGCGGCGCGCGCGCTCGGCGGCGACTGGGATGCGGCGCGGGCGCTGGCGGGCCTGGGGTCCCTCGCCGTCGACACCAAGGACATCGCGACCGCGCGCGTCTTCTGCGGCGAGGCGCTCGACGCGTTCGAGCGGCTCGCATCGATCGACGGCGTCGCCTACGTCTGCATCACGCTCGCCGAAGCGGAATTCGTCAGCGGAAACGTGCAAGCCGCGCTCGACCTCGCGCAGCGCGCGCGGATCGCACACGGAAAACTGCAGAACAATTGGTCCTGCGCCTGTGCGTCGGACTACTTAGCCGCCTTCTCGCTCGCCGCGGATCGCATCGACGAGGCGCGGCTGCACGCGCGCGATGCGATCGAACTCTTGCAGAACGAACGGCACCCGCTGTTCCTGGCGGACGCCGTCGCGCATCTCGGTCTGGTCGCGACCCTAAGCGGCGATCCCGAGCGGGGGGCGATGTTGCTCGCGTATGCGGAGGACGCCATCGCCAGATCCGCCCATCAGCGGAACTACTCCTCACAGGTGTGCCACGATCGCCACGTCGCGCTGCTCGAGCAACGGCTCGGGCGGGAGCGCGTTTCGCAGCAATTAGCCGCCGGCGCCGGCCTCGATGAGGAAGGCGTGCTCCTCCAGGCGCTCTCGGTGTAACCGGCTACGGTCGCGGCGTATGATGCGGCAGATGGATGTGATGCGCGCGCGCGTAATGCGCGGCGGGCGAAACGATGTGCTGCGTGACGTAGTTCGAGACGGCGTCGCCGCCGAAAGCGAGCGCCGTGCAGACCGGAACCGTCACGATGCACATCGTGTAGATTTGGCGCCACATCGGCACGCGCAGCGCCGCGGCCGTTTGCGTCGCGATCGTGCCGCCCATGCCCGGAATGATGCGTACGAACACCAGGAACGTCGGCGAGCCGACTTCGAAGCGCCGAATCCAGTGCGGTAACCGCGCGACCTGCTCGTCGATGTTGAGCAGTTTCGAGGTGCGCAGCGCGATGAGATAGCCGAGCACCGCGGCGAGCACGAGCCCGCAGGTGTTAACCGCCGAACCGAGCCACGGCCCGAATAACACGCCGTTGGAGACGGCGAGCGCGTCGGTAACGGAGAACGGCGCGGAGGCGACGATCGCGAAGATGAGGATCGCCGCGGGGACCGCGAGCGGACCGAGCACTTGCAACAGGTGATCGACCGTGTGCTTGTTGGCAACGACGAACGCCGCTACGCCGAACGACACGAGAAAAATACCGATCGCTTCCAGGCGCCGCAGCAGCATCGCGGCGCGCTTAGAGCGCCCGGATAATCGCCGGCGTCGCGTTCGTGCGTTCTTGCGAGTAGCCTGCCGCAAAGCGGACGAAGAATTGATTCCCCGTCGCGAGCGGGAATACGGCCATGCGCACGCGGCCCTTGTCGAAATCGACGTACGCCGCGCCCGAACGGCAACCGTACGACGCGGAAGTCACGGCCGTCGACGCCGCTTGACGGTGGCCGTCTAAATCGTTAAGCGCCATTTCATAGGAAAACACGAGCGCCGTGCCGCGCCGGCGCGTGATATGCAGGGTCGGCAGCTCGCAGCCGCGCGCCTGTTCGGAATAGATCGAGATTACGTCGCCGCCGCGCAGCACGATCGCGCCGCAAAGATCGGTCGTAGCGCAGACCGTTTCCGCATGTGCGACGGCGCCGTCGGAATAACGGTAGTCCGATGCATACATCGTATCCGCCGCGGCCGTGCCGGCTTCGGTTATGAACGTGCAGATGATGGCCGCACTGGCGATCGGTCGAATGTCGCGGCCCCTTCCCGTTGCCGTCGACTCTCGTACGCGGTGGCCCGAGCGGAACCTGCCCGGCCGTGCGCCGGCGCTTCCCGGACGGCGCGCTACGTCTGATGAGCGCCCAAGTCAGAGCGCGTTTCGGAGCAATACGATTTGGTCGAGGATCGCGCGCAACCGGCCGCGGTCGAAATGCGATTCGAGAATTTCGACGACGTGCTCGGGCGAGAGCGGCTGGACGGCCTGACCCGCCTGGCCGAGACCGCCGGGATCGAAGAACCCGGCCGCGTTCACGCGCAGATCGATCGTCGTTCCGGCGGGCTCCGTGCCGCCCCGGACGATTTGATTGAAAGCGATCGTCGCGGTCACGTCGTCGGAGAACATCGCCGGATAGTTGCGCCGCGCTGCTAAACTTCCTCGTCATGGCAGGTAGCCGAAAATACCGCTGAGTATGCAACTGCTACGACCTTTGTTTCGGAGGAATACTGCATGCCCTCGCTCGGCCGTCGCGCTTTCGCCGAACTCGTCGGCACGTTTTGGCTCGTCTTCGGAGGGACGGGGAGCGCCGTACTCGCCGCCGTCTTTCTCACGCCGGACAAGGTCCCCGTCGGCATCGGCTTTGCGGGCGTCTCGCTCGCCTTCGGTCTAACGGTTCTCACGATGGCGTACGCCCTCGGCCATATTTCGGGCGGTCACTTCAATCCGGCCGTAACGCTCGGCCTGTGGGCCGGCCGGCGGTTCCCGGCCCGCGAGATCTTGCCGTACGTCATCGCGCAGGTTATCGGAGCGGTCGTCGCCTCGGCCGTCCTGTTCGCCATCGTCTCCGGGCGTCCGGACTTCGCCATGCAACCCAACGGCCTCGCCGCCAACGGTTACGGCGAGCATTCTCCCGGCGGCTACGCGCTCGGCTCCGCCCTCGTCACCGAACTCGTGCTGACCGCGGGCTTCCTCCTCGTCATTCTCGGTTCGACCGATGCGCGCGCACCGAAGGGTTTCGCGCCCATCGCCATCGGGCTCGCGCTCACGCTGATCCACCTCATCAGCATCCCGGTGACCAATACGTCGGTGAATCCCGCGCGGTCGACCGGGCCGGCCCTCTTCGTCGGCGGCTGGGCGCTCGCGCAGCTCTGGCTCTTCTGGGTCGCGCCGATCGCGGGTGCGCTCGTCGCCGGCTTCGGCTACCGGGCGCTGGCAGCCGAGACGCCCGTGCTCGACCTCGCGGCCGAAGCGGCCTGAACGCGCTTACAGCGTCGCGAACAGCGACGCGAAGCGCGGTGCGATAACCCGTTCCAAATATTCCGGCTCGGCCAGAAAAGCGTCGTGGCCGTGATCGGAATCGAGTTCGAGATAGACGCTATCGGCGCCGGCGGCGGCGAAGCGCTCGGCAGCCGCCTTAACGTAGCGCGGCAGGAAGAGCCAATCGCTCGAGATGCCGACGAACGTGAACGCGGGGTGCGCCGGCCACAAGGTGAGGTCGCGCGTATCAAAGAGGTCCATCGCGCGCGTCAGCGTGAGATACGTCTCGGCCGTCATGCGCTTGACGAACAGCTCGCCCTGATAATCGAGATATCCCTCGACGTCGAACCGGTCGGCCGCGCGTTTCGTCGGGTCGCCGCCTTTCCGATCGAAGTTGCGCGCGAAGCGGCGTTCGAGCAACGCTTCGGACTTGTACGTCAGCATCGCGATTTTGCGCGCGAGCGCGAGCCCTTGCTCGCGCTCG
>CAXUFI010000114.1:0-2355 GCA_964250245.1 uncultured bacterium | reverse complement strand
CCCCCCCTTGCCTTTGCGCCCCGCGCGCGCGCCCCGCGCCCCGCGCCCCCCGGCGATCCGGATCGCTTCTCGCGCGAGCGCGTTGAGGGCGATCCCCATCGCGGAGAAGTGATCGTAAGCGCCGATGACGATCGCGCGGTCGATGTGGGCCGGCGCTTCGAGCGCCCAGCGTAGCGCCTGCATACCGCCGAGCGAGGCGCCGACGACCGCGGCGAACCGCACGTACCCGAGCGCCGCAAGCGCCTCGCGTTGCGCCCGCACCATATCCGCCACGGTTACGAGCGGGAAACGCTCGCCGTAGGGGAGACCATCGGCCGCGAGACTGCCGGGGCCGGTCGAGCCGTAACAGCCGCCGAGAGCGTTGACGCAGACGACGGCGAGCGCGTGCGTATCGAGGAGTTTCCCGGGGCCGGCGAGGCCGCCCCACCAGTCGAGCACGCGCGACGATCCCGTGAGCGCGTGCGCGACGAGCACGAGGTTGGAGCCGTCGTCGCGCGGCCTGCCGTACACGCTGACGCGCTGCACGACGTCCTGCAGCGTGACGCCGCATTCGAGCGCGAGCGCGCCGATCGCGACGTCGCGCTCGAACGCGGGCTCCGTCAGCGCGCCGCGGATTCGCGCGTGAAGATGGCTTCGCGATTCCCGGCGAGCGCTTGATCGAGATCGGCGATGATGTCGCGCACGTCCTCGATCCCGATCGAGAGCCGGACCATATCTTCCGTCACGCCGGCTTCGATCTGCTGCACGACGTTGAGTTGCTGATGCGTCGTCGTCGAAGGATGGATGACGAGCGACTTCGCATCGCCGACGTTGGCGAGCAGCGAGAAGAGTTTGAGCCGGTCGATCATCGCCTTCGCGCCCGCGGCGCCGCCCTTGACGCCGAAGGTGAGGATCGCGCCCGCGCCTTTCGGCAGGTATTTCTTGGCCCGGGCGTACGAATAGTGGTCGGCGATGCCGGGATAGGAGACCCAGGTAACGTCGGGATGGTCGCGCAGATGCTCGGCGACGGCGAGCGCGTTCGCGGAGTGCCGTTCCATCCGCAAGCCGAGCGTTTCCAACCCTTGCAAGAACAGCCACGCATTGAACGGCGACATCGATGCGCCGAGGTCGCGCAGCAGTTGCACGCGCGCTTTGATGATGTACGCGAGATTACCGAACGACGCGACGTAGCGGACGCCGTGATAGGACGGATCGGGTTCGACGAGTTCGGGGAATTTGCCCGACGCCTGCCAATCGAAATTACCGCCGTCGACGAGTAAGCCGCCGATCGAGGTGCCGTGGCCGCCGATGAATTTCGTCGCCGAATGCACGACGATGTTGGCGCCCCATTCGAACGGTCGCACCAGGTACGGCGTGGCGAGCGTGCTGTCGACGATCAGCGGAATCTTCGCCGCTCGCGCGACGCCCGCGACCCCTTCGATATCGAGCACGTCCACCTTGGGATTGCCGATGGATTCGGCGAAGATCGCTTTGGTGTCGTCGCGCACGGCACGCGTGAAGTTTTCGGGCTTGGCCGAGTCGACGAGCGTGACCTCGATGCCGAACTTCGGCAGCGTGTGCACGAACGCACTATACGTTCCGCCGTAGAGCGAGGCGGAGGCGACGATGTGGTCGCCCGCCCGCGCGATATTTAAGATCGAGATGATATTAGCCGACTGTCCGCTCGAGAATGCGAGCGCTCCGACGCCGCCTTCGAGTTGCGCGATGCGCTGCTCGAGCACGTCCGTGGTCGGGTTCATGATGCGCGTGTAGATGTTGCCGAACTCTTGCAAGCCGAAGAGCCGCGCCGCGTGTTCGGCATCGTCGAAGGTGTAGGACGTCGTTTGATAGATCGGGACGGCGCGCGATTTCGTATGCGGGTCGCCCGCGTGGCCGCCGTGGATCGCGGCCGTATCGAATTCGTAGATGGAGTCGGGCACGGTAAGGCTCCTATGCGGTGGTTTGAAAAGCGATCGGCGCCGTGACGACGGGCGGGACGGCCGCCGCGGGGACGGCGATGTCTTCCCAAAGCGGAATGATGCTCGCGGGAGTGACGTGGCTCGCCGCAACGACCTCCGTGATGCGGGTCGCGGCGGCGAGGTCGATGCGCGTCGTGATGACGGCGGGCAACCCCTCGAGCGGCTCGGCGCCGATCCCGGCGCGGACGAGCGCTTCGCGCGCCGGCCGGACGTCGCCGAGCGTCGCCAAGCGAATGACCCGCCGCAGCGCGATCCCGGCCTCCGTTTCGTCGTGCGCGACCGGCGCCAAGCGCGAATCGGCCGTCGCGAGCCCGACGTTTCTGCCGGCCGCGATGCGGCGCAGCACCGCGACGACGTCGCCGACGACGGAGGAGGCCGTCGGGTCGCTGCCCGCGCC
>CAXUFI010000113.1:0-7819 GCA_964250245.1 uncultured bacterium | reverse complement strand
CGATGAGCCCCGGCCCGTACTGACCGCGCGCGGTAACGCGCGGCACTTCATCGAGCGAGATCCGCCGCAGCGCCGAAAGCACCTTGAACTTCTCGTCGCGGATGTGATCGGCACTCGGCGAGATGGGCGGTTCCATAGCCACGAGCGCGAGCAGATTGACGACGTGATTCTGAATCATGTCGCGTAACGCGCCCGCGCTATCGTAATAGCCGCCCCGGCCTTCAACGCCGACCGTTTCGGCGGCGGTGATCTGCACGCAATCGATATAACGGCGATTCCAGATCGGTTCGAACATGACGTTCGCGAACCGGAGCGCCATGATATCCTGCACGGGCTCTTTGCCTAAGTAATGGTCGATGCGGTAAACGTGCTTCTCATCGAAGACTTTCACCACGTCGCTCTGCAGCGCGTACGCCGATTCCAGGCTCGAGCCGAACGGTTTCTCGATGATGATACGCGACCAGCCTAAAGCCTGATCGCGCGGACCGAGCCCCGCGTTATTGAGTTGATCGATGATCTTCCCGAAGACGGTCGGCGGCGTCGACAGGTAGTAGAGCCGGTTATGGGCCGTCCCGAGCGTCTCGTCGTTCTCGTCGAGCTGCTCTTTGAGCCGGGCGAACGCCTCGACGTCGTCGAAGTCGCCGCCGACATACGTCAGGCGATTGGCGAAATCGGGCCAGAGCGGCTCTTTCGCCGGCCCGGTGCGCGAAAACGTATCGACGGCTTCTTTCATCTGCGCGCGAAATTCATCATTGGAGATTTTCGAGCGCGAGAAGCCCGTGATGCCGAACTGCGTCGGTAAGATACCGCTCAAGCGCAGATTGTACATCGCGGGCATGAGCATCCGTTTTACGAGATCGCCGCTCGCTCCGAAGAAGACGACGGAACACGGATCGGAGATGCGGTTCGAATCGAGCCCCGCCCGTAGCGGATTGAGCGTCGGAAGTGCGTTGAGCCGCTCGAGCGTGGTGACGTCGGTTGCCATTGAGGGCTAAACTCCTACCTTCTCCTCGTGTTTGACCGCATGCCCGCCGAACTGATTGCGCAACGCGGCGACGACCTTCGCGCCGAACGAATCCGGTTCGCGCGATGCGTAGCGCGCGAACAAGGCGGCCGTGATGACCGGCGCCGGAACGGCTTCCGCAAGCGCGGCCTCGACCGTCCATCGGCCCTCGCCCGAGTCGTCGATGTAGCCGCGGATGCTCGCTAGGCCCGGGTCCTCTCGAAAAGCGAGCTCCGCGAGTTCGAGCAGCCAAGATCGCACGACGCTGCCGTGCAGCCACAACTCGCTGAGCTGGTGCAAGTCGTACGAGAATTCAGATTTCTCTAAAATCTCGAACCCCTCGCCGTATGCGGCGAGCATGCCGTACTCGATGCCGTTATGAACCATCTTCGAGAAATGGCCGGCTCCGCTCGGTCCGACGTGCGCGTAGCCGTCCGGCGGCGCGAGATCGATGAAGATCGGCTCCACGCGCTTCACCGCTGCGGCGTCGCCGCCGACCATCAGGCAATAACCGTTCTTGAGCCCCCACACGCCGCCGCTCGTACCGGCATCGATGAAAGCGACCCCTTTCGCAAGGGCGAGCTTGTAGCGCGCCTGCGTATCGCGGAAATTCGAATTGCCGCCGTCGATGATGGTGTCGCCCGGCTCGAGATGCAGGAGCAGTTGGTCGATCGTCTCGTCGGTCGGCTTCCCCGCCGGCACCATGATCCACACCGCGCGCGGCGCCGCGAGCTTCGACACCAGGTCCGCCGGCGACGACGCGCTCGTCGCGCCGCCCGCGGCCGATTGCTGCACCGCCGCCGCATTCATGTCCCAAACCACGATTTCATGTTTATCGAGCAGCAGGCGCGACGTCATATTCGCGCCCATACGGCCGAGCCCGATCATCCCGAGTTGCATTTATGTACGTCCCTTGACGGAGAGCAGCGTCCGATCTGCCTTATGCTTTAGCGGCAACGGCGTCGTCGACGGCACTTGCCAGCGCTTCGAGCGCCTGTGGCAGCGGCGCCGTAATGTTAAGCCGCACGCCCCGCCGGTTCCGTTTGTCGAGTGCTTCGAAGTCGCCGAGCGCCTGCGCGCGAAGGAGCGTTCCGAAGGTCACCATGCCGGGGATTTGCAGATCGCGCTCGTGCGGCGTATCGGTCGTCAGCTGGAAGAAGACGCCGCTGTTCGGGCCGCCTTTATGGAGCTGCCCCGTCGAATGCAGGAACCGCGGCCCGAACCCGACCGTCGTCGCGACTTTAAGCGCGTTACGTACCTTGAGCCGTATCTCGCGCAACTGCTGCTCGTGTTCGGCGTCCCGTTCGATGTAGGCGGTGAAGGCGACGTAATCGCCCGGTTTTATTTGCGCTACGATGGCCGCGACGGCGCTCGTCAGATCGTCGCCGAGCGCGACGCCGCGCGAACCCGAGAGCGGAATGACCTGGGCGATGCCGCCCGCCTGCGCGACCACGGCTTCACTGAAGGCGCCTCGCTCGTTGTATTCGCCCAGCAGACGTTTGGTATTGTCCTTGGACTCTTGCACGTTCGGCTGATCGAAGGCATCGATCCCGATGACGCTGCCGGCCGTCGCCGTCGCGATCTCCCAAAGCGCGAATTGCGCCCCGATATCGAAGCGATCGGTTAAGCTCAACCGGATCACGGGATGGCCCGCCTCCTCGAGCAGTTGCAGCCGGGTCTCGATCGCCCCGCCGTCCATGTCGCCCGCGAGATGTTCGTTTGCGGGCAGACCGGCTCCGACGTAAACGAAGACGCGATCCTGCCCGTATTCGTGCGGCGCGCCGAGGGGCTCGCCCTCGATCGGCACGATACCCGTCCCGCTCTTTCCGGTCGACTCCGCAATGAGCTGTTCCGCCCACGCTCCGAACGCTTCGACTTCGGGATGCGCGACGATCGTCAATTTGTCCCGGCCGGCTTTCTGTAACGTGCCGAGCGCCACACCGAAGCGGACGCCGGGCGCGTCGCCCACTGCGGTCGTGCGGGAATTGGCCTGCAGCGCGCCGAGGCCGCGATCGAGCAGCGTTTTGACGTCGATGCCGGCCAGGGCCGCCGGCACCATCCCGAAATACGACAGCGCCGAATAGCGGCCGCCGATCGCCGCGTCGTTGACGAATATGCGACGGAACCGGTTTTCGGCCGCTTCCTTCGCGAGTTGCGTCCCGGGATCGGTGATGGCGATAAAATGCTCGCCCGCGCCGTCGGCCCCGACCGTCTTCTGGACGCGTTCGTAGAAATAACGGAAGAAGGCTTCGGGCTCGGTCGTGGTGCCGCTCTTACTCGAAACGATGAAGAGCGTGCGCGCGAGATCGAGCGAGGCTTCGAGCGTTCGCACTTGATCCGGATCGCTCGAGTCGAGCACGTGTAACTGCGGATAATTCGCGCGCTTACCGAAGGTGACGCGCAGCGTATCGGGCGCGAGCGAACTGCCGCCCATGCCGAGCACGACGACGTGCGCGTACGATTTCGCCATCTCGGCGGCAAAGGTCAGCAGGTCGTCCGCGTGCTCGTACACGGTCCGCGGAAAATCGAGCCAGCCCAGGGCGTTCTTGATGATCTCGGTGTGGTGGGGATCGTTCGACCACGGGCTCGGATCGTGAGCCCACAGTTTTGCGAGAAAGCCGTCCCGGTCGAGCTTCCCGAGCGTCGCCGCGGCATCGGCCTTGGCCGTCCCGAAGGAGATGGCGACGGCGTCGTCGCCGTCCGCGAGTTGCGCTCGCTTCCCCTCGATCGCCGACAGCATCGCGGCGTACGAATCCTCGAACCCCTTGAGCCCGTCGACTTGCAATTTCTGAGTCACGTCGAAGAGTGAGATTTGGGCGGCGGCGAGTGCTTCGACCGTGGCGCGGGCGTCGTCGAGATCCGTTTCGACGGTATCGGCGACGACGGTGCCATGGTCGAGCAACGCGTCGAGCGTCGCCGGCGGGACCGTGTTGACCGTATTCTTGCCGATCAGCTCCTCGATGTACATGAGATCGGAGTACGCCGGGTTCTTCGTGCCGGTGCTCGCCCAGAGCGGCCGCTGCACCGCCGCGCCCTTCGCCTTGAGCGCCTCGAAACGTTCGGATTCGAAAATATCTTTGTATTCCGCGTAGATGAGCTTGAGGTTCGAGACCCCGGTCTTGCCGAGCAGCGCTCGCAACGGCACCTGACCTTGGGCGATCTTCTCCTCGAGGAGTTTATCGACGGCGGTGTCGATGCGGCTGACGAACACGCTCGCGACCGAGGCGATTTTGTCGACCGGCCAGCCCGCGGCCAGACGCTTCTCGATCCCGGCGAGATACGCGTTTGCGACGTCCCGATACGTTTCGAGCGAGAAGATCATCGTAATGTTGACGTTGATGCCGCTCGCGATCGTCTCCGTGATCGCGGGTAAGCCCTCCGGGGTGGCCGGAATCTTGATCATGACGTTGGGCCGGTCGACTTTTTTCCAGAGGCGTTGCGCCGCGTCGATCGTAGCTTGCGTCTCGTGCGAGAGGACGGGCGAGACCTCGAGGCTCACGAACCCGTCGCCGCCGTGCGTCGTGTCGTACAGTTTGCGAAACTCGTCACACGCGTGCTGGATGTCGTCGATCGCCAGCGCTTCGAAGAGATGGTTGGGATCGCGCTCTTTCCCGACGAGCGTCTTGAGCTGACCGTCGTAATCGTTGCCGCTGCCGATCGCCTTCTCGAAGATGGTCGGATTAGACGTCATGCCGCGCAGACCGATGTCGATCATCCGCCGCAGCTCTCCCGACGCGAACATGCTGCGCCGAATGTTATCGACCCAGATGCTTTGCCCGACTTCGGTTAGGGCTTTGAGCTGCGTTCCTTGCGTTGCCATAGCTGTTCTCCTCGTAGCGTACCGATTACGCGTTAGTTAGTAGGCCGGCGGCCGTCCGGGCGACATCCTCGGGCGTAAAGCCGAAATTCTTGGCGATCGCGGCCGCGGGCGCCGACGTTCCGAAATGATCGAGCCCGATTGCCACGCCGCGATCGCCGATGACGCGATGCCAGCCGAAGGTCGCGCCGGCTTCGATCGACACGCGAGCCCGGACGTCCGCCGGCAAAACCGATTCGCGATAGTGCTCGTCCTGCGCGAGGAACAGTTCCATCGACGGCATCGACACGACGCGCGTCACCGTCCCTTGCCCTTCGAGAATCTTGGCGGCGTCGAGCGCGAGCGAGACTTCGGAGCCCGTCGCGATCAGAATGAGGTCGGGCTTCCGGTCGCCGCCGTGCAGGACGTAAGCGCCGAGTTCGATGTCGATGGTCCGATCGCCGAGATACGGCAACTTCTGGCGGGATAGCACGAGCGCGGTCGGCCCCTTGTGAGCGACCGCGAATTTCCAAGCGGCGAGCGTTTCGGCCGAGTCCGCGGGCCGAATCGTCGTGACGTTGGGCGTCGAACGCAAGGCGGCGAGCTGTTCGATCGGCTGGTGCGTCGGGCCGTCTTCGCCGAGAAAGACCGAATCGTGCGTGAACACGAACATCGCGCGCGTCTTATTGATCGCCGCCAGCCGCACGGCCGGTTTCATGTAGTCGTAGAAATTAAAGAACGTCGCCGTAAACGGCACGAGGCCGCTGTGGACCGCGATGCCGTTAGCGATCGCGCCCATCGCGTGCTCGCGCACGCCGAAGTGGATGTTGCGGCCGGCGTAACTGCCCGGCTGAAAATCACCGCAGCCTTTGAGGTACGTTTTCGTCGACGGGTCGAGGTCGGCGGAGCCGCCGATGAGCTCGGGGAGGTCGCGTGCGATCGCGTTCATCACGGTGCCGCCCGCCTCGCGCGTCGCGACGCTTCCGTTCTCGGCAGTAAACGTCGGCCACGAAATCTTGTCCGGCAGCTTCTCGTCGCGAGCCCGCTCGAGTTGCGCCGCTAATTCGGCGTTGTCGGCTTTCCAGGCGGCGTACGTTTTATTCCACGCCTCTTGGACCGGGGCGCCCTTTTTGCCGAGCGCGCGCCACCAGGCGAGCACGTCGTCGGGAACGTAGAAATCGGGCTCGACGGGCCATCCCAGCGCTTCTTTCGTTCTCTTGACGGCGTCGACGCCGAGCGGCTCGCCGTGCGCGCCGAACGTGCCGGCTTTGGGCGAACCGAAGCCGATGATCGTCCGCACGGCGATGAGCGAAGGCCGCGGATCTTCTTTGGCCGCGATGAGCGCGGCGTCGATGGCGTTGACGTCGTTGCCGTCGTCGGCCGTGACTTCTTGCGTGTGCCAACCATACGCCGCGAAGCGCGCGCAGACGTCTTCGGTGAACGCGAGATTCGTCGGACCGGCGAGCGAGACTTTATTGTCGTCGTAAAGGACGATCAATTTACCGAGCTTGAGATGGCCGGCGAGCGAGCACGCCTCGCTCGCCACGCCTTCCATGAGATCGCCGTCGCCCGCGATGCAATACGTGTGATGATCGACGATCGACTGCGAGCGGTTATACGTCGCCGCGAGTTGCGCTTCGGCGATCGCGAGACCGACCGCATTGCCGACGCCCTGGCCGAGCGGGCCCGTCGTCACTTCGACCCCGGCCGTGTGATGGAGCTCCGGATGCCCCGGCGTTTTGCTACCGAGCTGCCGGAAGCTTTTGAGGTCGTCGAGCCCGAGCGGATAGCCGCTCAAGTAAAGCAAGGCATAGATCAGCATCGAGCCGTGGCCGGCACTCAACACGAACCGGTCGCGGTCGAACCACGCCGAATCGTCCGCATTAAACTTTAGGTGCCGGCTCCACACCGTATATGCCGTCGCCGCCGCTCCGAGCGGTAGGCCGGGATGCCCCGAATTCGCTTTTTGAACGGCATCTACGGCGAGAAAGCGAATGGCATTAATGCGCTTCTGATCGTCTGGCGTATTCGACAATCGGTACTCCTTGCTGCGGGAACGACGGACGGGTGCTTTCGCCGCTATAGAATGCTTTCCCCGAAGCGCGGGCCGCTATGCCGCCCGGTACAAAGCTGCTTTCGTGCCCTCCGGTAACGGTAGCGAGGTCCGCTCGCGCGGCCGGGCCCAGGCATCGGCACGCATGCGGCGGTACACCGGGCGTGATGGAGCCGGGCAAACGTTGAGAGAGGTCGCCGCGCTGCGCGAAGCGATCGAAGCGCTGCACGCGGATGACGACGTACGCGGCGAGGCCGGCGGCGCGATCGACGAGGTGCTGGCCGCGCTCGATGTCGGCGCCGTTCGCGTTTGCGAACCGTCGGCGGAGGGCTGGCGCACGAACGCTTGGGTCAAGACGGCCATCCTGCTCTATTTCAAGCGTTACGACAATCGCGTCACGGGCGAGCCCGGCGGCCTCCGCTACTACGATAAACTGCCGACGAAGAGCAATTACGACCGGCTTGGCGCGCGGTGCGTACCGCCCGGGGTCGCTCGTTACGGCTCCTTCCTCGGCCGCGGTTCGATCCTGATGCCCGGCTACGTCAACGTCGGCGCCTACGTCGATGACGGCACGATGGTCGATACGTGGGCGACCGTCGGCTCGTGCGCGCAGATCGGCAAGAACGTCCATCTCTCCGGCGGCGTCGGCATCGGCGGCGTCCTGGAACCGCCGCAAGCGCAGCCCGTGATCGTCGAGGACGGCGCCTTCATCGGCTCGCGCTGCGTCGTCGTCGAAGGCGTGCACGTCGGCCGGGAAGCCGTGCTCGGCGCGGGCCTCGTCTTGACGGCGAGCACGCCCGTCGTGGACGTGCGCGGCGCCGCGGCCGCGGTGAGCAAAGGCCGCATCGCGCCGCGCTCGGTCGTGATCCCCGGCACGCTGCCGAAAACATTCCCCGCGGGCACGTTCGGAGTCCCCTGTGCGCTCGTAATCGGCGAGCGTAGCGCCGCGACCGACCGCAAAACCTCG
>CAXUFI010000112.1:0-7832 GCA_964250245.1 uncultured bacterium | reverse complement strand
GGCCGCGCGCGTGTCCGCGGCCCGCGTCTCCGTCGCGGCCAGGAGCGAGAGCGAGGCGTCGTGAGCGAGCCGGGCATCGACGATGAGGCCGCGCGCGTATGCTTCGTTCGCATAGGCGCGCTCGAGCGCCGGCGCCAGTCGAAAACGGAAGGCTGCCATACACCCGCTCCATCACGCGCGAGCCCTCGGCCGGCAAGCCCGCAAAAGCGGTGACCGGCTAAGCGCGGGCGACGCGATGCCGGCATCTTACGGCACGGCCAGCGAGGCTCGCTCCGGGCCGACGGAGACGGCGTCGATCGGCACCTGAAGCGCCGCCGCGATCCCGGCGAGATACGCTCGCGCCGCGCGTGGCAGCTCGCTGATCTTGCGTACGTCCCGCAGATCTTCCGTCCAGCCGTCGTACCACTCGAGATCGAGCGTCAGACCGGGGTCGGCCGCGCGTTCGAAGCCGGCGGGCATCTCGGCCGAACGGTAGCCGCGCACGATCGCCAGTCGCTCGATACCGGTTAGGACGTCGAGCTTCGTCACGACGGCGCTCGAGAGACCGTTGAGGCGCACGGCGTAATGCGCGGCGACCGCATCGAACCAGCCGCAGCGGCGCGGCCGGCCGGTCACGGTTCCGAATTCGCCGCCGGCCTCGCGCAAGCGGTCGCCCACGGCATCGAAAAGCTCGGAGGGAAACGGGCCCGAGCCGACGCGCGAGCAGTACGCTTTCACGACGCCGATGACGCGGCCGATCGTCGTCGGCCCGATGCCGAGCCCCGTGCACGCGCCGCCGGCGATCGTGTGCGAACTCGTGACGTACGGATACGTTCCGTAGCCGACGTCGAGCAACGTTCCCTGAGCGCCTTCGATCAAGACGCGTTTGCCGCCCCCGAGCGCTTCGTGAATGTAATCGACGCCGCTTACGACGTGCGGCAGAACGCGCGGCACGAGTTCGAGCGTGCGCCCGATGATATCGCCCTCGCGCGGCGAGTCCATCTGCGAGAATTGGCCCGAGCGCGCCAGCAGGTTGTAACGGATCTTATCCGCCAGCGCTTCGCGGCGCCGCAAATCGCCGAACGTGATGCCCGAGCGCGCCGCCTTGTCCGTATAAGCCGGACCGATGCCGCGGCCCGTCGTGCCGATCGCGGCGGCGCCGCGCGCGTTCTCGTTCGCCTGATCGGCGGCGGTGTGATAGGCGAAAACGATGTGGGCTTTATCGGAGATCTTCACCCGCGATATATCGACGCCGATACCCGCCAGCATGTCGAGTTCGGAGACGAAGCCGTCGAGGCTGACGACCGTGCCGCCGCCGATGAAGAGTTCGGGCCGCCCGTGCAGCACGCCGCTCGGCACGATGCGCAGCGCGATCTTCCGATCGCCGACGACGAGCGTGTGACCGGCATTGTCGCCGCCGCCGAAACGCGCGACGAGATCGTACTCGCCCGCGTATGAATCGACGACGCGGCCCTTGCCTTCATCGCCCCATTGGATGCCGAGGATGATGTCGGCCTTATTCATGGTGCGCCGCCGTGCGCGCTCATTCGCCGCGAAATTCGAGATCGGAGGTATCGCCCATCGGGATCTCCGGGACGCCGCCGAAACTCGTCATGATCCATTCCGAGAGCAAGGCGTTGGGCCAGCCGAAATCCTTGCGCGAGTAGCGCAGCGGATTGCTCGGATCGAACGACTCGTGTAAGAGGTGGTCTCCGGGATCGCTCGCCAGCAACTGGGTGAGGATATCGCGGCGCTCGCCGGACGAGATCGAGGTAAGGCCTTGCACCACGAGACCGAGCGGCCAAACGAAACCGTCGCTCGTGTGCGCGCTCCCGATGCCGCGCGCGATCCGGCCGGCGTAATAGTACGGATCGTCACGCGAGAGTAAGAAGCGGCGCGTATTGCGGTAGACGAAGGCGTCCGGCCGCGTGTAGCCCATGTACGGCGCCGCGAGCAGACTCGGAATGTTGGCATCGTCCATCAGCGTTTTATTCCCGAGACCGTCGACTTCGTAGGCATAGACGTAGCCGTAATTCGGCGTGAAGACCTCGCCGTAGGTCTGAATGCCGTCCTGCACCTCGGAGCGCAGCGTATGGGCCCGGCTGCTCTTGATAAGATTGCGATACACGGTGCGCTCGATCTCTTCGAGGTCGCCGAGCGCGACGACGGCCATCATTTCCGACGGGATGAGATAATTGTATTTGCACGCGTCGTCCGAAGGCCGGAAGCCGGTCCAGATCATGCCCGTGTAGGCCACGGGGTTGGGCCCGGCGTTGCCGTTGTCTTGACGTAATTCGTGATGGGTGTAGCGCGAATTGTGCGCGTGATCTTGCTCGCGCTCCATCGTTTCGAGCGCCTTGTCGAACGCGAGCGACTCGTCGCCCGTGAAGATCGAAGCGTCTCCCGTGACTTTCCAATATTCCCACGCGAGGATCAGCGGATAGGCGAGCGAATCGAGTTCGAATTTTTGCTCCCAGACGCGGTACGCGAGCGTGAACGCGTTGGCGTACGGATCGATCTGCAGGTATTTGGCCTCACGCGCGATGATGCCGCGCAAGAGACTCGCAACTTGCGCATCGTCCTTGGCGAAGAACAGGTACGGACGCACCTGGGCGCTAGCGTCGCGCAACCACTCCGCGGGGATGTCGCCCGTCTTTACGTATGCCGTGCCGTCGGTCGCGAGCGAGGCCTGTTTGCTCGTGTTCAGCAAGGCGGCCCGGTACATCGCTTGCAGATGCGAGTTCGGATTCGTGTAATTCGCGGCCGCTTGCGCGATCGACGTGAGTTCGACGGCGCGCGCGGTCGTAGCCGACACGGCGAGGACCGCGGCGAGCGCCGCCGCGATGAATGATCGCACGCGTCGCTCGTTACGTGTCGAGCCGGGCGAAATCCGCCTGAGCGCGCTCGCGCAACCGGCGATAGATCGCGGCGGACGGAAAGCCCAAGCGCTCGAGCGCCCGGGCGGCGCTCGGATAGCTCAGATTGCTCCGCGTGCGAAACAGCTTCTCCACGCCGCGCGCCACCCCCCCCCCCCCCGCCGCCCCCCCCCCGTTCGTCTTCTTCCCGTTCGGCGGTCGCCACGCTGCGCCGCGCCGCATCGCGGTCGATGCCCCGGCGCACGAGTTCGGCGACGAGCCGCGCGTCGCCGACCGCTTTCGCGCGGCCGTCCACGAATAAGCGCGCGAAAAGGTCATCGTCGACGAAGCCGTCGGCCTTACACGCGTCGACCGCCGCCCGCACCTCCTCGGGCGGATAGCCGCGGCGCTCGAGGCGCGTCCAAAGTTGAGACTCCGTCAACCGGCGTTGCGCGAGCAGACGGAGCGAAACCAGACGCGCCGAGGCGGCAGGGGCCGTTCCGGTCGCGGCGCTAGTCGGTATCGGAGGCACCCGCACCGGCCAGGGCATGACCGTTCGGCGAAGCTACGGCTTTGAGCGCGTCGCGAATTTTGCCCGCGATCTCGTCCGCCACGTCGGTATGCTCTTCGAGAAACGCTTTCGAATTCTCGCGACCCTGACCGACGCGTACGTCGCCGTAGGTATACCAGGAACCGCTCTTGGCGACGATATTGCGTTCCAGCGCGACGTCGAGGATCGAACCCATCTTCGAAATTCCCCGGCCGTAGGTGATATCGAATTCGGCCTGCCGGAACGGCGGCGCGACCTTATTTTTAACGACTTTAACGCGCGTGCGCGAACCGACTACGTCTTGGCCGATCTTGATCTGCTCGAGCTTGCGCACGTCGAGCCGGACCGAGGCGTAAAACTTGAGCGCGCGGCCGCCGGACGTCGTTTCGGGGCTGCCGAACATTACGCCCACTTTTTCGCGCAGCTGATTGATGAAGATCATCACGCATTTCGAACGCGAGATCGCAGCCGTAAGCTTCCGGAGCGCCTGCGACATCAAGCGCGCTTGCAACCCGACGTGCGTGTCGCCCATGTCGCCTTCGAGTTCCGCTTTCGTGACCAGTGCCGCGACGGAATCGACCACGACGACGTCGACCGCGTTCGAGCGGACGAGCATCTCGGCGATGTCGAGCGCCTGTTCGCCCGTATCCGGCTGAGAGACGAGCAGGTTATCGAGATCGATGCCGAGCGCGCTCGCATACGTCGGATCGAGCGCATGCTCGACGTCGACGAACGCCGCCGTGCCGCCCATCTTCTGCGCTTCGGCGATGATGTGCAGCGCGAGCGTGGTCTTGCCGCTCGATTCGGGACCGTAGATTTCGACGACGCGCCCGCGCGGTACGCCGCCGATGCCGAGCGCGAGATCGAGCGCGATCGAGCCCGTCGGGATCGCTTCGATGAGCATCCGTTCGGAGAAGTCGCCCATCTTCATGATGGAGCCCTTACCGAATTGCCGTTCTATCTGCGCGAGCGCGTTCCCGAGCGCTACCGTCTTATCATCCGCCACGTTGCCTTGACTCCTTTACGCCGCGCTGCACGCGCGTGCCGGTATGTTACGAAGATTGTGTGCCACCGTCATGGCATTCTCAGGCGGAGCGCGCTACGCCGGCGCAAAGAGCGCATCGATAAACGCCGCGGGTTCGAACGGCCGCAATTCGTCGATGCCTTCGCCGAGGCCGATGTACTTAATCGGCACGACGAGCGTATCGACGATGGCGACGAGGACGCCGCCCTTGGACGTGGAGTCGAGTTTCGTCACCACGATCCCGGTCAGGGCCGTCGTCTCGTTGAAGAGCTTGGCCTGCGAGATCGCATTCTGCCCCGTCGTCCCGTCGACGACGAGCAGCGTCTCGTCGGGCGGCGCTCCCGTTTCGCGTTCGATGATGCGCCGCATCTTCTTGAGTTCTTCCATCAGGTTGGTTTTCGTTTGCAGGCGGCCCGCCGTATCGATGATGACGACGTCCACGTTGCGGGCTTTCGCAGCCGACAAGCCGTCGAACACGACCGCCGCGGGGTCGGACCCTTCGCGGCCGCGCACGAACTCCGCCCCGCTGCGCTCGGCCCACACGGCGAGTTGTTCCGCCGCGGCCGCGCGGAACGTATCCGCCGCTACGAACATCACGCGTTTGCGCTGCCGCGACAAGGCATAGCCGAGCTTGCCGATCGTCGTCGTCTTGCCGCTGCCGTTGACGCCGACGACGAGCACGACCGCCGGCTTGTGCCGCAGCGTCAGCACGGCGTTGGGCAAGGTGAGAAAGGCCCGCACGTCCTGCTTGAAGCGCGCGACGGCCTGATCGCTGCGTCCCCAAAACTCTTGCCGGGCGACGACGCGTAGCCCGTCGAGAATCTTGTCGGTCGTCGGCACCCCGAAGTCCGCCGCGATCAGGATCTCCTCGAACTCATCCCAGAATTCGCGGTCGAGCGGCCGTTTCTGGTCCGCGAGCGTCTCGACGGCCGCCAAGGACTCGCGCGAACGCCCGAGCGCGGTCTTGAGTTTCGCGAACCAGCCCATCGAACGTCAGCCGTTCGTGAGGCTCGATCGAACCCCTGTTCGATGGAAGCGTCCGCGCTTTTAGCCGGGGCGCTGCCGGAACGTGAGGTTGATCCGCTCGCCCGCGACGCGCTCGTTCTTGGCGACCCGGTGCTCGTAATTGCGCTGCGTGTCGCCGCGCATCACGAGCAGGTCGCCATGATCGAGATCGACCGAGAGGATGCGGCCGCGGTCGCGCTTGGACCGCAGGTCGAACGCCCGCGTCGCACCGAGCGTGAGCGAGGCGATGACGGGCGCGGCGAGGCCGTCGACTTCGCGGTCGTGATGCCAAGCGACGCCGTCGCGACCGGTCCGGTAGCGGTTGAGCAGGACGTACGCGAACCGCGCGCCGGTCAGCGCCTCCAGCTCTCCCCGCACCGCGGCCAGCTCCGGCGTGAACGGCGCGGTCGCGGGTTCGCCATCGCCGAGCCAGGCCTGCTCGCGCGGCACGTCGACGTCCCGGTCGTACATCCGGCGCCGCTCTTGCGTCCAGCGCGTGCCGGCGCGGAGCGCCGCGAGCAGCGCGGCGGCGCGGGCGTCGCACAGCCAACCGCGCCAAAGCCGGACGTCGCCGTCGCCCGCCAGCAGAATCTCCGGCCGTTCGAGAACGGATGCGGGAGCGGCGAACAGCTCGAGTTCGGCGCTGCCGCGCGAGCGGCGCGCGATCACCCCAGCATCCGCGAATCGCTCGCTTCCGGTGCCGGCCCGGCCGGCGCGCGGCGCACGTACTTCTGCTTGATCGTCGGGTCGTTCTCGCGGAAACCGAGGTCGTTGCGCAACACGCGCAACCGCTGCCGCAAGTGAATTACCGCCTGCGCGTGGATCTGCGATACGCGCGATTCCGAAACCCCGAGGATGGCCTTGATCTCCTTGAGCGTCTGTCCGTCGAAATAGTAGAGCGTGATGACGGTGCGTTCTTGATGCGAGAGCGAATCCACCGCCGCCACGAGCGACTCGCGAACTTCGCGCTGCTCGACGCCGGTGCCGAGCTCGCCCTCGTCCCCGCGCAGCGTGTCCATGAGCGGGATGTCGTTCCCGCGGTCGCTCGGCAAGCGTTCTTCGAGCGAGAGCAGGGCCGTGGCGCGCACTTTCTGCTGCAACGCCTCGAGCTCTTTACGCTGGACGCCCAGACGCGAGGCGACTTCGTCATCGCTCGGCTGATGGCCGAGCTCGGCCTCGAGTTCGTGTTGCACGCGTTCGAGTTCGCGTGCTTTCTGGCGCACCGCACGCGGCACCCAGTCCAGCGCCCGCAACGCATCGATGATCGCGCCGTGGATGCGCGTGATCGCATACGTCTCGAATTTGACGCCGCGCTCGTCGTCGTATTTCTCGATCGCGTCGATGAGCCCGACGACGCCGTCGTTGATGAGGTCGTTGAGTTCGACGTTGGGCGGCAGGTTCACCGAAATACGCCCGGCCACATACTTCACCAGGTGAATGTAACGGTGGATCACCTCCGGTCGCGTGTAGGCGATGCCCGCGATGACGTATTGCGAACGTTCGAGATTCAAGACGTATAACGTTCAACGTCAACGGTCCCACATCTGCTAACTGTTGGATGGTTGTTGTTGTGACTTAGCTATAGCGTATGCGCGGATTCGCGAGCGCGTATACGACGTCGACGAGCGTATTGACCACGACGAACACCGTCGCGAAGAGCAGAATGCAGCCGTTTACGAGCGGCATGTCGCGGTTCTCGATCGCGTCGAACGCGAGCCGGCCGACGCCGGGCCAGGCGAAGACGCTTTCGGTCAGCACGGCTCCCGCCAGCAGCAGCCCCGTTTGCAAGCCGACGATCGTCAGGATCGGGACCAGCGCATTACGCAGCGCATGGCGTATCAAGAGCGCCTGCGGTCCGACACCCTTGGCCCGCGCGGTCCGGATGTAATCGCTGCGCAGGACGTCGAGCATGCCGCTGCGCGTAATCTTCGCCACGATCGCGAGCGGGATCGTGCCGAGCGCGATCGCGGGGAGCACGAGATGCCGCAGCGCGTCGACGGCCGCGCGCCCGTTGCCCGCGAGCAGCGCGTCGAGAACGATGAAGTGCGTGCGCGCCGGGATGAAGTAGGCGAGCGAGATACGGCCCGAGACCGGAAAGAGCGCGTGGCCCGCGAGGGCCGGCAGCACGGCCAAGACATAGACCAGCATGAAGCCGAGCCAAAAGACCGGGATCGAGACGCCGACCAGCATCGCGCTCATCGTCAACGCGTCGAGGGCCGACGAGCGGCGCACCGCCGCGACGATGCCGGCCGGCACCCCGACGGCGACGGCGAAAGCGAGCGCGGCGACGGAGAGTTCGGCCGTCGCAGGAAAATATTGCGCGAGCTTCGTGAGCACCGGCTGCGCGTCGACGAGCGAGCGCCCGAGATCGCCGTGCAGGACGGCGCCGCAGTACAGCGCGAGCTGCACGTACCAGGGC
>CAXUFI010000111.1:0-7851 GCA_964250245.1 uncultured bacterium | reverse complement strand
CCGTCGCCGGAGTGTCGACGCCGGCGACGTTGGAGGTTCCACCGAGCGAACCGATGAGCGAATCGACCTTCTGCGTCGTCGCGTCGAGCTGCGCGACCGTGTCGCGCAATTGCGCCTGCGTCTGGCCGTTCCCGGTTACCTTACGCAGATCGCCGCTGAGTTGCGCGAACGTCTGCGCGGTCAACGCGAAATCGCGCGTCGTGTTGACGAGGTTGGCTTTGACTTGCGGATTGGTCGCGACGTCGTGCAGCGAATCGACCGTTTCACCGAACGAACGCGACGTTCGATTGAGCTGCGAGAGCAGCGCATCGACTTGGCCCGAATCGCGCACGACGAAACGGTCGAGCGTGCCCGTGAGGTCGACGACGTTCGTGCTCGCGAGCGTCAGATTTTTTTGCAGGGAGTTCGTCAGTTCTTGCACCTGCGCCGTCGCGAACGAGAGCGAGCGGTTGGCATTGGTCGTCAGCGCGTTCGCGTTCGCGAGGGTCGACTTCAACTCACCTAATAACTGCGGTTCCGCCTGCTGTACCTGCGCGAGGATGTCGTCCAGCCGCCGTACCTCGCCTTGCCCCTGTTCGAGCAGATCGGCGAGCGACACCGGGTTTGCGCCGCCGGGCTGTCGGCCGATCGGCGCGATCTCGTGCGGCAGCGTCGCACTGTCCTGCGCGACTTCGCGCGGCGGTTCGATGAGGACGGTCGGTTCGCCCGTAATGGGCGCTTGGATCAGAAACTTCGAATTGACCGGAATCCCGTACCCCGGGTCGATCGCGAGGATCACCTCGGTGGAATAGTCGGGCAAAAGCGAAATCTTGTCGACCGCCCCGATCGGCACGCCGCTCAAATAAACAATCGAGGCGCTGCGCAATCCCGACGCGTTCCGGAAGTGCACCCCGATCTTGTAACCGCGGGCCCGCGTGCCGAAATCGGAGAGGACGAAGAACACGGCGAAGATCGCGAGGATGCCGAGAATTACGAAGAAGCCTACCTGAGCCTGTCTGGACATATGCGCTGCCCGAGCCGCTAAAGCGGGATCGGTCCGACCTCACTTCCCTGCAAGAACTGCTGCACGATCGGATTGGCCGAGCGCTGCAACTCGTGGACCGTTCCATAGGCGATGATGGCGCCCTCGAAAAGCAGTGCAACGTAATCCGCCATCTCGTAGATGCTGGTCAGATCGTGTGACACCACGACGGCGGTGCCGTCGAGCTGGCGGCGCAAGCGCTTGATCGTATCCGTCAGGACGTGGGTGATGATCGGATCGAGACCGGTGGTCGGCTCGTCATAGAGCACGAGATCGGGATTCGTTACGACGGCCCGGGCGAATCCGGCGCGCTTGAGCATGCCGCCCGAGAGTTCCGCGGGCATCCGGTCGCGCGCGCTCGCGAGCCCGACCGATTCGAGCGTCTCGTTGACGAGGCGATCGATCTGCTGCTTCGACATCTTCGTATGCTCGCGAAGCGGCAGGGCGACGTTCTCCCCGATCGTCAAACTATCGAAGAGTGCGGCGAATTGGAACGCGAAGCCGATCTTGCGGCGGAACTCGATGAGTTGCCGTTTCGGCAGCGTGGCGAGATCGACGCCGCGTACGCGCACGAGACCCGCGCTCGGCCGCCGCAACCCGTTGAGCAGCCGCAAGATCGTCGACTTGCCCGCGCCCGAGAGGCCGATCAGACACGTGATGGCGCGCTCGCGAATCTCGAGCGAACAATTTTCCAAGATGACCTTATCGCCGTATTTGAGCGTCACGCTCTCGAGCGTCGCGAAATTCACTGCGCGCCGTTCGTGCCGAACAGAATCAGCGATAGCGCGAAGTTGGCGATGAAGATTAGGATGATGGCGGTGACGACGGCACCCGTCGTTGCCTTGCCGACGCCCGCCGCGCCGCCGCGCACGCCGAGCCCCTGATAGCAGCCGATAATGACGATGATGACCGCGAAGAAGACCGCCTTTAACATACCTTTGAGGTAATCTTCGAACGCGCTGATCTGGCGCGCGGAAGAGATGAATTCCGCGTAACTGATGTGGGCGGTCCGCTCGGCGAGATACATGCCGCCGATAATCGAGACGACGTCCGCGAAGATGGTCAAGAGCGGCAGCATGACCATGAGCGCCAGCAGCCGCGGCACGACGAGGTACTGCACGGGCGAGAGCCCGAGCGCTTCGAGCGCTTCGATCTGTTCCGTCACGACCATCGACCCGAGTTCGGCCGCGATGGCGGCGCCCGCGCGACCCGCGACCACCACGGCCGTTAAGATCGGCCCGAGCTCGCGGGACGAGACGTACGCAACCGCGCCGCCGACGACCGACGACACGCCGAAGCTTTCGGCCTGATTCGCGGATTCGAGCGTGATGACCATGCCGGTGAAGAGCGAGGTGAGAAAAACGATCGGGAACGAGGCGACGCCGAGCGCAAACGCCTGCACGAGCGTCTCCGTCCCGCGGATCTTCAGCCGGCCGATAAAACCGCTCGTCTCGACCGATAACGCCGCGGCCCCGCCCGCGTACTCGAAAATGCCGAGCGTGCCGCGGCCGACGTCGCCGAACATCTTCATGACGGCGCGACTTCCTTCAGCCGCGAAAGGACGCCTTGCGTCGCCTCGACGCGACGCACGGCCACGCCGCGTTCGGCGGTCAAATTATATTGCAATTGACTCACCCGGCTCAGGCGCCGGTCGAGATCGCCGAGGTGCGCGCGCGCTTCGCGTTCGAATTTCTCAAAGTACCGTGCAACGGCTTGGCGATACGTCCGCACGTGACGCGGCGGGAGGGGGGCCGGGCTTGCGCGCGCCGCGCCGGCCGCCGCTTGCGCGCGGCGCATGCGACGGTCGGTAATGTAGAAGCGACCGACATCGGCGACGAGCGCCGCGAACCGTCGCCGTTCTTCTTCCGGCTCAACCACGGACCGAGTCGAGGGTCTCCCGCTGCAGCGCGAACAGCGACGCGATCCCGGCTTCCGCGAGCAGCAGCATCGCGTCGAGTTGCGCGCGGTCGAACGGCCGCGCCTCGGCCGTGCCTTGGAGTTCGACGAACCGTCCCGAGCTCGTCAGCGCGACGTTCATGTCGACTTCCGCGCGGCTATCTTCGGAATACGCGAGATCGAGGTGCGCGATGCCGTCGACGAACCCGACGCTGGTCGCGGCGAGTTGTTCGCGCAGCGGCCATTTGGGGCCCGCGGCGAAGTCGCGCCGCAGTGCGAGCGCCAGTGCGACGTACGCGCCGGTGATGGCCGCCGTGCGCGTCCCGCCGTCGGCCTGCAACACGTCGCAGTCCACGACGATGCTGCGCTCGCCGAGCATCTTGAGATCGGTCACGGCGCGCAGCGACCGGCCGATGATGCGTTGGATTTCGTGCGTCCGGCCGCCGATTTTTCCGCGCGCCGCCTCGCGTTGCGTCCGCTCTTGCGTCGCGCGCGGCAGCATCGCGTATTCGGCCGTCACCCATCCGCGGCCCTGACCGCGCAGCCACGGCGGGACGCGCTCTTCGATCGTGGCCGCGCACAGCACGCGCGTGTTGCCGAACGTGATGAGGGCGCTGCCTTCCGCATAGGCGAGCGCGCCCGCTTCGATCCGCACCGGACGCAGCGCATCGTACGCGCGCCCGTCGGCACGGGGACCCGTCGCGACGCTCACGTCTATTCGACCGTGACG
This sequence comes from uncultured bacterium, assembly GCA_964250245.1. Lineage (GTDB taxonomy): Bacteria > Vulcanimicrobiota > Vulcanimicrobiia > Vulcanimicrobiales > Vulcanimicrobiaceae > CAXTIY01. Next base: position 4,204 of record CAXUFI010000111.1, on the reverse strand, counting down.
GTCTTGGCGAGGTTGCGCGGCTGATCGACGTCCTTACCGTCGATGTCGGCGATGTGGTAGGCGAGCAGTTGCAGCGGTACGACGTTGACGATCGGCGAGAGCAATTCGTCGACCTTCGGAACCCAGAAGACGTGATCGGCGAGCGCCGCGGCTTCGTCGTCGCCGTAATTCGCAACGACCACCGTAATCGCTTCGCGGGCCTTCGCCTCCGCAAGATTCGACAGCATCTTCTCGCGCACGCGGCCGTCGGTAACGATGCCGATCACGGGCATGCGCGTATCGAGCAGCGCGAGCGGGCCGTGCTTCATCTCGCCGGCGGCGTACCCCTCGGCGTGGATGTAGGAGATCTCCTTGAGCTTGAGCGCGCCTTCAAGCGCGGTCGGGTAGTTCACGTAGCGGCCGATGAACATCGCGCTGCGCGCCTTGCGGAGTTTCCGGGCGACGCGGCGAATCTCGTCGGAGGCATTGAGGCAGAGATCGATCGCCTCGGGCAACAGTTTCGTGTTGCGCGCGATCTCGCGCAACCGTTCGCGCGATTCGCTCTGCCGGATGCGCGCGAGATAGAGTGCGAAGAGCACCATCGCGATCGTCTGCGAAACGTACGTCTTCGTCGCGGCGACGCCGATCTCGGGGCCGCCGCGCGTGTAGAGGATGCCGTCGGCGAGCCGCGTGAGATGCGAGCCGAGCACGTTGCAGATGCCGAGCACCGGTGCCCCCGCGGCTTTCGCGATCTTTACCGCCTCGATCGTATCCGCCGTCTCGCCGGACTGCGACATAGCGATCGTCAACGTACGCGGATCGAGCACGCGGTCGCCGTAACGAAATTCGCTCGCGAGTTCCATTTCGACCGGCAGCTTGCAGAGCGCGCGCAGGAGATACATGCCGACCATCCCGGCGTGATACGCCGTGCCGCAGCCGGTGATCGAAATCTTCGTCATCGCGCGCAGCGCGTATTCGTCGAGTTTGAGTTCGGCCGCGAGCTGCGAATCGAACGACTCGTCGATGCGGCCCGCGAGCGTCTCTTTCACGACGCTCGGCTGAACGAACATCTCCTTGAGCATGAAATGCTTGAACCCGTCTTTTTCGGCCGAGCCGGCATCCCACATCACCTGCGTGACGTCCCGTTCGATCGGCGCACCGTCGAAATCCATGAGGGAATAGCCGCTGCGATCGATCACGACCATCTCGCGCTCGCGCAGGATCACTTGCTTGCGCGTGTATTGTAAAATGGCGGGCGTATCGGAAGCGACGAACATCTCGCCCTCGCCGATGCCGACTACGAGCGGGCTCGCTCCGCTGCGCGCGAACACCAGCCGCTCGGGGGCGTCCGCGGAGATCACGCCGAGCGCGTAGGCGCCGCTCACCTGCCGCAGCGTCTCACGCACCGCCACGACGAAGTCGCCGCGATCGTTCTCTTCGATGAGGTGCGCGAGGACTTCCGTATCGGTTTCGCTCGCGAACCGGTGGCCGCTCGCGAGCAACCGCTCGCGCAGCCCCGAATAATTTTCGATGATGCCGTTATGGATGACGGCGAAGCGGCCGCTGCAATCGTGGTGCGGATGGGCGTTGGCGTCGGAGGGCCGGCCGTGCGTCGCCCAGCGCGTGTGACCGAGGCCCGTCGTGCCGTAGAGCGGCTCCGTTACGAGACGCTCCGAGAGCCGGCCGAGTTTGCCTTCCGCCTTCGAACCCGCGAGCGCGCCCGTGCGCTCGATGACCGCGATCCCGGCCGAATCGTAGCCCCGGTACTCCAAACGCCGCAGCGCATCCAAGATGATGGGCACGCTATCGCGAAAGCCGACGTAGCCGACGATGCCGCACATTACCGCTTACCTCGTGTCATTCACACGCGCTTTTCGCGCCCGCCCCGGCGGCATCCGTCAACGCGCGGGCGCGCATCGTAGCCTACTTGATCCCTTCCTTGACCCGCTTGTACGGAATTTTTCCGCGCTCGACTTCGTCGAACGCCGTCGACACGGGCTTATTGGGATCGGCGTCGTCGGTCAACGGCGGCGCCCCGTTGTTGAGTTGCTTCGCCCGCTTGGTGACCACGTTGACCAAAGTGAATTTGGAATCGACGTGCTCGAGCAGCCCGTCGAGATCTCCGAATACCGAATCGCTCATGCGTTTTCCACGTTTCTGAAGGTGTCGTCGTTATAGTGATGGATGCGGAAGCGTTCGGCGCGCACGATCGCTTCCAGATCGTCGACCGCCGGCGGCGCCGCGCGCCGCTCGGGCGGCGTTTGTTCGTTGATGATCACGTAATCGAACCGCCGGATCTGCTTGAGCTCGTCGTGGGCGATCGCCAGGCGCGCCGCGATCGCGTCGCTCGTCTCCGTCCTTCGCGCCGCGAGCCGAAGACGGAGATGCGAGAATTTATCGGGCAGAAGAAAGATCAGGACGGCTCGCGGGAAGTCCGCCTTGAGCGCGAGGGCGCCCTGCACCTCGGGCTTCATGACGACGTCGTAACCGTCGGCGAGCGTGCCCTCCACGAACGTACGGGGCGTACCGTAAAGATGTTGGTTGTATTCCTTGATCTCGAGAAACTCGCCCGCCGCCATCTTCCGCTCGAAGAGCTCGCGATCGAGAAAGTAATAGGCCTCCCCCTCGCGCTCGCCGGGCCGCGGCTCGCGGGTCGTCGCCGAGACGGAGTATCGTAAGCGCGGCATGCGGGTCCGCAGCGCATCGACGAGCGTGTCTTTTCCGGCGCCCGACGGTCCGGAAACGACGAATAATAAGCCTGGACCGCGAGCAGCCATATTCCCTTCGAACGAACGGGCGTTCTTCTCAACTATGTGGTTTTAGCCCTGCTGCGCCGTAAGCTCGTGCTCGCGGTGCTGGCCGCTGCCGTCCTGGCCGTGATCGCGGCCGTCCTCTTCGGCGGCGCGCTGCTGCGCGCCGGTCTGGGCCTCGGCGCGCGGTCCCAGGGCTATAACCTCAGCTACGGCCGGCTCGTGAGCCGCTCGGGCCACCTGACGATCGAGTCTCCCGACGTCGCCGGACTCCATGCCGAACCGCTGTTCTCCGCCGCGAGGATCGACGTCGCGTACTCGCTGCGAGACCTGTTCGGCAGCGCCCACCCGTTCGGCATCTCGAGCGTGGAACTCGACCGGCCTAAAATCACGATCGTCCATCATAAGGACGGCTCGTACAACTTCACGCTGCCCAAGAGCAATCCGCAAGCGACCCCGCCGCCGTTTCGGCTGCCGCAGCTGCGAGTCGTCGTCAAGGACGGCTCGCTCGGAATCCGGGACGATACGCGCATCTTCCGGCACAGCCGCAAGCTCGCGCTCGAAAACGTTCAAGTCTCGGCCGACCTCGATCCCGGCAGCCGGTCGCGCTTCCACTTCGGACTCGCGGTGCTCGAAGAGGGCGGCCGGTTCCCCATCGCCGGGCGCGGCGATCTCGACGAACGGCGCGGGTACGAGTTCTCGCGCGTGACGATCCGGACGCTCGCTCTCGCGCCGCTGCTCGACTACGCGCTCAATTCGACGTCGCTCTTCATCTCCGGCGGCGTACTGAACGATGTCGAGGCGCGTTTTTACGGCTTGCCGGACCGGCACGGCGCGATGGCGCGCCACGTCTCGGTAACGGCGAACCTCGACCACTTTCAGCCGTACCTCAACGGCCTCGCGAAGCCGCTGCGCGACGGCCGCGGCTCGCTGCGCGTCTACGACGCGGGGCTCGCGATCCCCAAACTCGACGGTTCGATTGCGGGGATACCGGTCCGAATCGCGGGCGGGATCTATAACCTCGCGAAGCCGACGCTGCGCCTGGGGATCGCCGGCAACGGCGACGTGAGCCGGCTCGCGACGCTCAACGCGGGCGCCAAAGCGCTCCCCGTCTTGGGGCCGCTCGCCTTCAAGCTCTTCGTCGAAGGCGACGCGACGAACCCGACGACTTTCGCGAGCTTCAACGCGCGCCGGCTCTTCTTCCGCCGCATCCCGCTCGACGGGCTGCACGGCCTCGTCGCGCTCGCGGGCCCGGCCACCTCGATCTTGGAAACCGGGGTGTCCTACGACGGCGTGCGGGTCGCGGCCCGCGGCGATTTGCAAACGCTCAGAGGCGCGACGTCGCTCGACGTGCTGACGAGCGTGGCGGCCCCCCTCGCGAACTTGCCGTACGCGCGTGGACTTTTCGGCGACATGCTGCTGCGGGCGGACGCCGTCGTCGCGGGCCCGCTCGGCGCGCCGCGCACCACGGGCGC
>CAXUFI010000110.1:0-8053 GCA_964250245.1 uncultured bacterium | reverse complement strand
GCCACTGCTCGAGATCGCCGCCGCTCGGCCGTTGCGGTTCACGATCGGCTCGCCGGAGCTCGGCGGCATCGAACGGCTGGGGCCCGAAGTCGACGTCCCGTTCAACGCGCTCGGCTGGCTCGTCGCCGCGCAACTCGTGGCGCTCTTCGCCGCCCGCGCGCGAGGCATCGATAGCGACGCGCCGCGGGGCCTGCGCAAAGCGCTCGCGGCGGAATGACGCACCGGCCGCGGCTCGTCGCGGGCGTCGGGCTCGCGGGAGCGGTCGCGCTCAACGCCATTTCGATGATCGGCATCGGGCCGCTCATCACGATTCCGCTCGTGCTCGGCGCGCTGCACGGGCCGCTCTCGCTCGCGGGCTGGATCGTCGGGGCGGGCCTCGCGCTCTGCGACGGGCTCGTCTGGGCAGAACTCGGCTCGCTCTATCCCGGCTCCGGCGGCACGTACGGCTACCTGCGCGAGGTGTTCGGCCGCGACCGCTTCGGGCGGCTGTTCGCGTTCCTCTTCGTTTGGCAAACGATCTTCGTCGCGCCGCTCAATCAAGCGACGGGGTATATCGGTTTCGCGAATTACGCCGCCTACCTCGTCCCCGGCCTCGACGCTTCGCCGTGGAATACGAAGGCGCTCGCGATCGTTCTGGGGATAGCGACGATCTTCGCGCTCTATCGCCGCATCACGACGATCTCGAGACTCGCCGTCATCCTCGCCTGGGCCGCGGTCCTGACGCTCCTGTGCGTAATCGCAAGCTCCTACGCGCACTTCGCTCCGGCGCGCGCGTTCGCACTCCCGGCGCACGACTCGCTCGGGAGCGGCCTGCGCGCGGGTCTCGGTCAAGCGCTGATCATCGCGATGTACGATTATCTCGGCTATAATCAATCGAGTTGTATCGGCGGAGAGATCCGCGATCCGGCCAAGACGATACCGCGGTCGATCGTCGTCGCGATCGTCCTCATCGCCGTGCTCTATATCGCGATGCAGCTCGGCATTCTCGGCGCGATCGCTTGGCAAGACGTTATTCCGAAAGCCGACGGCTCGCTGCCGCCGCTCGGCGAACATCTCGCGTCGTCGGTCGTCGAGCGGGCGTTCGGTTCGGGAGCCGCCGTCGCCGTCACGATCTTGATTCTCGTTACCGCGTTCGCATCGGTGTACGGCAACCTGCTCGGCTACTCGCGCGTGCCGTTCGCGGCGGCGGTCGACGGCGTCTTCTTACGGCCGTTCGGTCACGTGAGTGCGAAGCACCGCTTCCCCGACGTGTCGCTCGTCGTGATGGGCCTCATCGCGCTGCCCGCGTGTCTCTTTCCGCTCGATGCGGTCATCAACGCGTTGACGACCGGCATCGTACTCGTGCAATCCGTCGCCCAGATCGTCGCCCTGGGCTGCGTGCGCGCCCGTCGCATCCGGGCGCCGTATCGCATGTGGCTCTACCCGCTGCCCGCGCTGCTCGCGCTCGCCGGCTGGCTCTACATTTTCTTCGCCGCCGGCACGGCGGCGATCGTCTTCGGCGTCGTCAGCGTCGCCGCCGGAGCCGCCGTCTTCCTTATTCGCGCCGCGCAGCGAAACGAGTGGCCGTTTCAAGCGCGACGGACGGCAGCCGAAGAGCCATAAACGGGCCGCTGCCGCGGCCGGCGGCGCGCTGCCCTCGTCGCGTCGGAAGCTATCAGCTTAAGTGGCTCACCTGTGAAGCGCCGACCCCCGGCTTCCATAAAAATGTGATCAACGTCTCATATTTCCTAATGGGAACTAAAGACGTATAAGTGGGCCAGAAGACCTAATTCCGGCTTCTCCCCTCTCCTCTTACAGGCTAACTTACCCGTCGCCGAGCGCGACGAGGTTGCACCACGTGCTTAAGGACCTTACTATGCCAAAACACATAGCGATTTGTGCTGCGCTGCTCGCCTCGTCGCTGCTTTGCGCCGCTCCCTCTTTCGCGAAAACGGCGGCCGTCGTCCGGCACGCATCGACCGAAAGCGCCACGTCGGCTACGAACGAAGACGATCATCTGTCGTCGTTCAGCCGCATTCATGCGATCGTCAATTTCAACGACGACGGGACGACCATGACCGTCGCCGGCGTGGGCACCGGCTTCGATTCGGCGCTCTCCTACACGTCGTTCTTCTACGGCACGGGCTCCGTGTCGCGCGGTTCCCTCGCGTGCTTCCCACCGACGCCCAATAACTTAACCGCCGTACAAATGATAACGGCTTACTGGCTGCCGGTCGGTAGCACCCGCCGGACGCTTTACGTTCAGAAAACCGGAACGTCGTACGTCTCGCTGTCGCAAGTCGCAACGTTCTCCGTGCGCTACGATTCCACGCCGACGTTGCCGCTCTTAACCAACCTCAACCCGGGCCGTTATTGGCTCAATTCCTGCGGCAAGATCCACTAACGCCGTGCGCCGGGTTATCTCGCTCGCGCTCCTGTTCGTCGCGTCGCTATGGCTTCGCCCCGTGGCTGCGCCGGCCGGCGACGACCCGCTCGCGGGTGAGACGACCGTCGCGATATGGAACGAAGCGGCGCTCGAAGGGATCCGCGAAGCGAGTGTCCCCGCGCCGATTGCGGCGCGGGCGCTCGCGATCGTCAATACGGCGATGTACGACGCTTGGAGCGCGTACGATGCGCGCGCGATCGGAACGGTCGCGCTCGCCAAGCGTCCGCTCCCGGAGCGCACCGCAGCCAATATCCGACGTGCCGTCAGCATCGCGGCGTTCTACGCGCTGCGCGACGTGTCGGCCGTTCCGATGGCCGACGTTACGCTCGAACAGACGGGCCAGCCCCTGGGGCGCCACGATGCCGCCGAAGTGGTCGGCGAAACGGCGGCGCGCGCGGTGCTCGCCGCGCGCCACCATGACGGGTCCAACCAGTTCGGCGATCTGCATCGCGGCTTCTATTCCGATTATTCGGCCTACCGGTCGACGAATACGGCGACGTCACTGATCGACCCGAGCCGTTGGCAGCCGCTGCTCGTCTATAACGATGCCGGCGGCTTTACGAAGCAGCGCTTCTTGGTCCCGCAATGGGGCTTCGTGCGGCCGTTCGGGATCGACGTAACGGCGCTCTCGGCCGAGTTCGCTCCGCCGGCGCGCGCCGGAACGGCTGCCTACGCATTACAGGTCGAACAACTCTTGCAGATTAGCGCCCACCTTACCGACGAGCAGAAAACGATCGCCGAATACTGGGCGGACGGCATGATGACCGACTCGCCGCCCGGCCATTGGATGCGCTTCGGCATTTGGATATCCAAGCGCGACCGCCACGACGTCGGTACGGATGCGAAGATGTTTTTCGCGCTTTCCAATGCGCTGCTCGATGCGAGCATTCTCTGCTGGCGCATGAAACGCAACGACGATTCGGAACGGCCGATTACCGCCGTACACGAGTTGTATGCCGGCCGAAAAATTTACGCCTGGGCGGGTCCGGGTAAGGGCAGCCGCTGGATCGACGGCGCGTCCTGGCAACCGTATCAAGCCGCCAACATCGTCACGCCGGCCTTCCCCGAATACTTCTCGGGCCACAGCACCTTTAGCGCGGCCGCTGCGGAAGTATTACGCCGCTTCACCGGCAGCGACCGGTTCGGCGCTACCTACGTGCAGCACGCGGGCACGTCGCTCGTCGAAGCGGGCCTACCTAAGCACGACGTCCCGCTGCACTGGCCGACCTTTTCGGCGGCTGCCGACCAAGCCGGCGCTTCGCGCCGCTACGGCGGCATCCACTTCCTCGACGGCGACTTCGCCGGCCGCCGAGCCGGACGCTTAGTCGGCGCGATCGATTACGTCCGGGCAACCCATTATTTCAAGGCATCCATAACCGCACTCGCACCCGAGACGACAATCATAAAAACCGGCGACGCACCTTAAATTAAGAGCCTGCAGTGCGCGCAGGCTCGATGCAAAACAAAGAGCCTGCGGTGCGCGCAGGCTCGATGCAAAACAAAGAGCCTGCGGTGCGCGCAGGCTCTTTGTTTTTAGAGGTCTTCGGGATTTATGCCTTTCGGCCGGTACTGGGTCGTTTTCGGCGGAGCGACGACGGCCACGTCGCCCTCGTAATCTCCCTCGTAGTGCACGGTCTGCTCGAGCGGCGGCCGGCGATCTTGGAAGCCGCTGACGAGTTTGGAGCCGCCGTAGGCCGCCGACTCTTGATCGGCATCGTAATCCACTTCGAGGAACGCGCTCTTGGGGCGGCCTTCCTCATCGAGATCCTGACCCTCGGGTTCGATCGAGATGTTGCGATAACGCGACATTCCGGTGCCGGCCGGGATGAGCTTGCCGATGATGACGTTCTCTTTGAGCCCGAGCAGCGGATCGTGCTTTCCTTTGATCGCGGCATCGGTAAGGACGCGCGTCGTCTCTTGGAAACTCGCGGCCGACAGAAACGACTCCGTCGCGAGCGACGCTTTGGTCACGCCGAGCAGTACGGCTTTACCTTCGGCGACCTTTTTACCATCGGCTTGCATCTTCTCGTTTTCTTCCGCGAAGACGCCCGACTCGATCAATTGACCCGGCAGCATCCGCGTGTCGCCGCCCTCGACGATCTTCACCTTACGCATCATCGACCGGACGATCGTCTCGATGTGCTTGTCGTTAATGTCGACGCCCTGCGAACGGTAGACTTTCTGGACCTCCTGAACGAGGTATTGCTGCAAGGCGTTACTACCGCGCAGTTCGAGGATCTCGTGCGGGTCGAGCGAGCCTTCGTTGAGCTGGTCGCCGATCTCGATCCGCGCGTTCTCCTGGACGAAGGACCGAGTGTTGTACGGCACGTCGAATTCGTGAGCTTCACCGACGTCGTCGGTGATGACGAAGACGCGCTTGCCCTTTTCTTCGGTGATGTGCACGTTGCCGGCGACCGTCGAGAGGACGGCTTTGCCCTTGGGTTTGCGCGCCTCGAAAATCTCTTCGACGCGCGGCAGACCGGTGATGATGTCTTCGGTCGCGACGCCGCCCGTGTGGAAGGTACGCAGCGTTAACTGCGTCCCCGGCTCGCCGATCGATTGCGCGGCGATGATGCCGACGGCTTCGCCGATGTCGACTTTCTTGCCCGTGGCGAGATTGCGGCCGTAGCACATCGCACAGACCCCGACGCGCGCCTGGCACGTCAGCACGGAGCGAATCTTGACGGTCTTGATGCCGGCGTCGATGAGCGCTTTGGCTTTCTCTTCGTCGATCTCTTCATCGCGCGTGACGAGTTTGGTGCGCGGCTTCTCGGGATCTTTGACGTCTTCGGCCGAGCGACGGCCGATGATGCGGTCGTACAACGGCTCGATGATCTCTTTGCCGACGCCGATGTCGTAGACGGTGATGCCCTGCGCCGTGCCGCAATCGTCCTCGCGGACGATGACGTCCTGAGCTACGTCGACGAGCCGCCGCGTGAGGTAGCCGGAGTCCGCGGTTCGCAGCGCCGTGTCCGCCAACCCTTTGCGCGCGCCGTGCGTCGAGATGAAGTATTCGAGAACCGTCAAGCCTTCTTTGAGCGAGGCCTTGACCGGGATCTCGAGGATGCGTCCCGAGGGGTCCGACATCAAGCCGCGCATGCCGCCCAACTGCTTGACCTGCGAGATCGAGCCGCGCGCGCCGGAGGTCGCCATCATGAACACCGGGTTGAGCGGATTTTGCGCGGCTTGCATGGCCGCGGTGACGTCTTCGGAGGCTTTGGACCAGACCTGAATCGTCTTGTTGTACTGCTCGTCGTTGGACATGAAGCCCTGATCGACGAATTCGTGCAGCTTATCGACGGCGTCTTGCGCGTCGTCGAGGATCTTGAACTTCGCATCGGGGACCACGATGTCGCTGATCGAGACCGTCGTGCCGCTTTGGGTGGCGAACCGGAACCCGAGCACCTTGATGGCATCGAGGAACGACGCCGTCTCCGCGTTGCCGTGACGGCGGTAACACTCGGTGATCAGCTTCTTGAGCGCCGACTTGTCGAGATGATGGTTGCGGTACGGCTCGTTCCAAGCCGCGGGAAACGCGCTGTTGAAGATCGCGCGACCGACCGTCGTGCGCAACAGCTCGCCCTTCCAGCGGATCTTCACCCACTGCTGCAAGCCGATCGCTTTGTGCTCGTAGGCGATGACGGCGGAATCGACGTTGCCGAACGCGGGGAGTTCTTCCTCGCCCGTCGCCCGCTCGTTCGGCGTGGCGCTCGGCACGTGGCCGTTCATGCTCTTCGCATACGCGCCCAACCCGATGGACGAGATCAGCGCGTCTTCGGGGATGTCGCCCTTGGCCGGCCCCTTATATTCGTCTTTCTGAAACGTCAGGTAATAGAGCCCGAGCACCATATCTTGCGTCGGGATCGAGACCGGCTGACCGAACGACGGCTGCAAGATGTTGTTGGACGACAGCATCAAGATGCGCGCCTCGGCTTGCGCGCCGGCACTGAGCGGGAGATGGACGGCCATCTGGTCGCCGTCGAAGTCGGCATTGTACGGCGTGCACACCAGCGGATGCAGGTGAATGGCCTTCCCCTCGACGAGCACGGGCTCGAAGGCCTGAATGCCGAGCCGATGGAGCGTCGGCGCGCGATTGAGCAGCACCGGATGCTCGCGGATAACTTCGTCGAGAACGTCCCAAACTTCGGGGCGCACGCGCTCGACCATCCGCTTCGCGCTCTTAATGTTGTGGGCTTGCTGGCGGTCGACCAGCTTCTTCATAACGAACGGCTTGAAGAGCTCGAGCGCCATCTCTTTGGGAAGTCCGCACTGGTGCAGCTTGAGATTCGGTCCGACCACGATGACCGACCGTCCCGAATAGTCGACGCGTTTGCCGAGCAAGTTCTGACGGAAGCGGCCCTGCTTGCCCTTGAGAATATCCGATAGCGATTTGAGCGGCCGATTATTCGGCCCCGTAACCGGGCGCCCGCGTCGACCGTTATCGATCAGCGCGTCCACCGCTTCTTGCAGCATCCGCTTCTCGTTCTTGATGATGATCTCGGGGGCCGAGAGTTCGAGCAGCCGCTTGAGCCGGTTGTTCCGATTGATGACGCGCCGGTAAAGATCGTTAAGATCGGACGTGGCGAACCGGCCGCCGTCGAGTTGGACCATCGGCCGCAGTTCGGGGGCGATGACGGGGACCGCGGAGAGGATCATCCATTCGGGCTTATTGCCCGACGCGAGAAACGCTTCGACGACTTCGAGACGCTTGATCGCCTTGATCTTCTTCTGCCCGGTCGTCTCTTTGAATTCTTTGCGCAGGTCTTCTTGCAGCTTGCGCAAGTTCATATCGCGCAGGAGCTCGCGAATCGCCTCGGCGCCCATCCCCGCCTTAAATCCGTTGCCGTATTTTTCGCGCGATTCGCGATACTTTTGCTCGGTCAAGATCTCGCGCTTCGTCAGCGACGTGTTGCCGGCATCGATCACGATGTATGCGGCGAAGTAGATGACCTTCTCGAGCTGACGCGGCGACATATCGAGCAAGATCCCGATGCGCGACGGCACGCCTTTGAAATACCAAATGTGCGTAACGGGCGTCGCGAGTTCGATATGACCCATACGCTCGCGGCGCACTTTCGCCCGCGTGATCTCGACGCCGCAACGGTCGCAGATCATCCCCTTGAAGCGGATGCGCTTGTATTTACCGCAGTGGCACTCCCAGTCTTTCGTCGGGCCGAAGATCTTTTCGCAGAAAAGACCATCGCGTTCGGGCTTGAGCGTCCGGTAATTGATCGTCTCCGGCTTCTTGACTTCACCGAAGGACCAGGCGCGAATCTGCTCCGGACTTGCCAGCCCGATGCGCATCGCGTCGAAATTGTTGACGTCGAGCAAATTTACGCTAATGGTAACTACCTCTGACTCTGCTGGGGTTCCGACGCGCGATGGTGCTCGCGCCGCTAGGCCGACGTCGTCGCGTACCGGCCGCCGCTGCGAACCCGGTAACGCGAGATAGCGAAGCTCGGCGCCGCCGTCGTGGCGAGGCCGAGTCTTCGCCTTAAAGACCGAAGAACATAGGGCGAAAGTATACATCGCCTACCAACGATTGTCCAGCCCCATCGCGGACCGCAAGGGCGGCGCTGCCGGCTCCGAGGAAAGAGGAGCGGCGCCGGCCGGTCCTCTACGTAGCGA
>CAXUFI010000109.1:0-8108 GCA_964250245.1 uncultured bacterium | reverse complement strand
CCTCGTCCTACGACTACGACGCTCGAAGACCAATCAAGACGGTGAGCTCGAGGAAGTGGCCGTGCTTTACGGCTCCGATCCGCGTACATGCCCTGTTCGCGCCGTACGGGCGTGGCTCGCAACCGGAGCGATCGTCGACGGGCCGCTGTTCCGCGCGGTCGATCGCGCCGGACGCGTCGGCCGCGGCCGCCTCACGGCACGCATCGTCGGCGAGCGGGTGAAGCAGATCGGCGCCCGCAGCGGGCTCGATCCGACAAGTTACGCGGCGCACTCGCTGCGCAGCGGCTTCGCGACGTCGGCGGCGCGGGCAAACAAGTCCGAGGCCGCCATTATGCGCCAAGGGCGCTGGAAGAGCATTCCCGTCGCGCGCCGCCACATTCGTGCCGGCTCGCGTTGGCACGACCACGCCGGCGCGGGCATCGGACTGTAGAATGCCGAGCCAAGCGGAATGGGAACAGCGATTCCGCACGTGGGCGCAAGGGCCGAGCGATTCTGAAACCGCACGCGGCGAGAACGCCAAGCGCATCATCACAGATTGCATGCGCGACGCTGGCATCCTAGAAAAATATCGGCTCGATATTTTTCCGCAAGGTTCGTTCCCAAACCGAACAAATATCCCGCAGGAAAGCGACGTTGACATCTCCGTCCGCTCCATGGCCGCTTTCTATCCTGAATTCCCTGACGGGCTCAGTAAGGAACAGTTTGGCTTGATCGACAGCAATCTACGCTACGCGGATTTGAAAGACGACGTCGGCAAAGCGCTCAGCGCACGTTTTGGTCGCGACGCATCACGAGGGAACAAGTGCTTCACGATTCACTCAAACAGCTATCGACTCGACGCGGACGTAACGCCAAGTCTTGAACATCGGCGATACTATGACGTCGCGAGCTTGAACCGCTACTATTCGGGATGCGAGTTCGTTTCTGATGATGGTACACGTATCGTCAATTGGCCCCGGCAGCATATTGACAACGGCATTAGCAAGAACGACGCGACGAAGCGACGGTTTAAGCGTCTGACTCGCATTTTGAAGCGGTTACAGTTCGCTCTCATCGATGCCGACATGTTGCAGAAGAAGGTCATCCCATCCTACGCCGTCGAGTGTGCGGTGTTCAACGTCCCGGACGATCATATGCTCGACGAATTATACTGGAATAGCGTGCGTCGCGTGCTCGCGTTCATCTTCAACAACACTCGAACCAACGACGGCTGTGCGGATTGGGTCGAGGTAAATCACTTGAAGTGGATGTTGCGCGGCAACAAACCGTGGACGCGCGAGCAGGTCCATCAGCTTGCAAGCCTCGGCTGGGATTACATCGGTTATCAGTAGTGCGGAGTCTCAACCGCGAGGGGACGATTTGGACCGCCGTCGCCGGCGTCGGGATCACCGCCACACTGATCTACGCGCTGGAACGACCGGAACATCTATCGGGGCTGACCATCTTTCAACTTGCGGAGACCGTCGTTACCGTTGATGCGCTGCTCGCCGCCGTCTTTGTAAAGTATGCCTGGCGATGGTTCATTTTTGCTCGCTGGCTCGTGCGCATTCCCGTTCTTCCACGAACGTGGCATGGAACAATCACACCGATCCGTCCGGGCAACGACACCACGGTCACGTCGATCGCCGCGACGCTCGAGATTCGTCAGACACTGTTCGACATCTCCTGTCTTATGCGCACGGACGAGACGACGAGCCACAGCTTTGCAGCAGCGGTTTTCGTCCATGGCGAAAGCGGTGAACAGTGCTTGAGCTATTCCTACTCTGCAGATCCGACCTTACGCGCGCGGCAGCGGAATCCGCGTCATGATGGAACCGCCTTGATGACGATCGAGATGGGGCCGACGCTGACCCTAAGGGGCGGGTACTGGACTGACCGCTTAACGCGCGGCGAGCTTCATTTCGAATCGGCGCGGTCTGCCTTATGACTGACGACCGTCTTTTCAGGACCCTTGAGGCGCAGCCCAAACTCCAAGCGTCTCGACGGCGGCTTATACTTGTCGCCATCATCCGTCGCAGTGAAGAGCTTCCGAGCGTGACTTGCGCTCAGGAGGACTCCGTTGGACCAACACGTGGATTTCGCCAATCTACGCGCCCTCATTGTGCCGGCATTCAGCGGTCTATCCGAGACTTCGATCGGCCATCTTAGCGAGGATTTGATGGCGAAAGAGAAGCGCGTAAGACCAAACAAGCTGTTCTATGGCGACAACCTTGACATTCTTCGAGGGACCGGCATTCCAAGTGAATCAGTCGATCTCTGCTATATCGACCCTCCGTTTAACTCGAAGCGGGACTACAATCAGATTTACAAGCGCATTAATGACGAAAAGGACCTGGCTCAGGCGCAGGCATTTAAGGACACCTGGGTTTGGGATGACCGCGCGCGGGAAGGCCAGCAGGAACTTATATCAAACGCGGGTAGTCGATTCTCTAGCGAAACTATCGAACTAATTAAAGGCCTTCGCAACGTTCTTAAAGAGGGTAGCCTGCTCGCTTATTTGATCAGCATAACCTTGCGGGCGGTCGAGATTCATCGTGTACTAAAACCGACGGGCGTTTTCTATCTGCATTGCGATCCTACGGCGAGCCATTACCTCAAGATCGTTCTTGACTCGATTTTTATTCCAAAAGGCGGCGACTTCGCGAACGAAATCATCTGGTGTTACGCGGGTGGCGGCATCCCAAAGCACGACTTTCCCCGCAAGCATGACGTGCTTCTGCGATACACAAAATCTACCGAATACTATTACGTTCCCGAATATCGCGAGTATACCGCAGGAACGGTTCAACGCGGACGTACGAAAGTTAAGGGCAAGTATTTTGACGCTGGGCTCCGCAAAGAAGGCACCCCCGTCAACGATTGGTGGACCGATGTCCCGAAAATTACAAGCCCAACCGACCCGGAGAAGCTCGGGTATCCAACACAGAAACCGCGAGCACTCCTAAAGCGGATTATTGAAACGAGCAGCCGAGAAGGCGACGTTGTGCTTGATGCATATTGCGGATGCGGTACAACCATCGATGTCGCGCAACGGCTTAATCGCAACTGGATCGGGATCGATATCACCTATCAATCGATTGGATTGGTCTACCAGCGTCTAGAAGCCATCGGGCCCGAAACGCTCGCCGACGTAACGATCAGCGGCGTCCCACGAGACATCGAATCAGCGCGGGCTTTGGCCGCAAAAGACGACGACCGAGTTCGCAAAGAGTTCGAGAAGTGGGCGATCATGACTTATACAAACAATCACGCTGTGATAAACGAGAAGAAAGGTTCCGATTTAGGAATCGACGGACTTGCATTCTTCCTTACATCGAAGTCCGACAACGCGCGCGTGGTGTTTCAGGTGAAGTCCGGGGGCGTTAAACGAGGTGACATTGCAACGCTACGCGGTGACATGGATCGAGAGAAAGCCGCAATGGCTATTCTGATCACGCTTGAAGAGCCAACGGCACCGATGATAAGGGAAGCGAAGGCTGCTGGCACCTATTATCACGATATGATGGACCGCTCTTATGACAAAATTCAGATTGTAACGGTTCAAGATATACTTGAAAGCCACAAAAGACTTGAACTACCGATGAGCCTGGAAGTACTGCGGGCAGCGCAAGCTGCACGGGATGATCGGCAGCTAGGCTTCAAACTGTCATAGCTACAACTAACAGCCTCAGTACCTCGTCCTGTCGGGATCTGTAACGGGGAAATGTGCGACGGATTGTCGGCCTTATTGATCGTCAATCCTACCGTCGCCGTTACTAACGCAAAAAACGATCTCGTCGCTCGTATCGGCCCACTGCACCACAACCTCTTGACCGACGCGCTCGGCAAATGCGTCGATCCATGGCACGCAGATGGTATCGCCGCCATCCAGGAAACCTTGCCGCAGTTGCGCGTAGCGTTTAGCGCCGATGTCGGCCGCACCCAATAAGCGGCCTTCATATTTTGAGCCCGGGGATCCCAATCGGCACGTGCGACCATGCGCTTTGCTCAACGCGGCAAGGCCTGCAACGATATTCTCGTGTTCGCGCTGCCGCTCTTCATATTCGCGGCCGGCGCGTTCCAGCTCCGCCAGAACGAACTCGGCGCCAGCGGGATCTTCGGTCCGTAGAACGGCGAGTGCTTCTGCGGAAATCGGAGCCGGCGCCGCATCGCTTCCAAAAAACCGCGGCCTCCGACGAGTGCCGACTTCGGTCGCCAATTCCTCGTACCGTCGTCGCGCATCGTTCGCGCACCCCGGACACGCAGTGGTCTTATATTCGAAGACGCCGTGCTTAGCGCAACGTACCTCTGCCACCTCAACGACTCCGGCCGCGATCATCGCGCTCGCGCGAATGCGCCTGTTCGCGTTCGCGCGTCTGACTCTCACGAAGTTTCGTTGGCAGTTCGGTCGGCTTCGCGAGCGTCTGGTGCATGTCGCGCGCGACGGTTACCCGCTGGTTCGGTTCCAGGCGCTCGAGCTGATTGAGAATGGCGAAGGCGGCTTTGCGTTCGTCGCGACTGTAACCGCCCGCTTCGCCGCGCGCGATCGGCTCAAGTTCCCAGCGCAACGCGGTGGCGCTCAGCTCACGTGTCGGCTGCACGTCACGGGTTTGTATGCGGTCACGCTGACGGTAGTCGCTGGCCAGTTCTTTGGAGCGCGTGCGCTGCCCGAGGGCGACGAGGTCGTCGTAGGATCCGACGGCTTCGCGCGAATAGAACATCCCGTACTCGTCGGTGTGGCGCGTCATGCCGACCGTCAAGGAGCGCTGGTTTACGTGCTGGGTCACCAGCTGCAACTCGGCGTAGCGCGTCGCGCCTTGCTCCCGGTATTCGGTCGAGCAGTAGCCGTACTGAACACCGGGATGCTCGCGGGTATCGACGCCCACCACGGCGCCGTCTCGGCGCTCGATCTGCAGTGTTGCATCGTCGATGCCGCGCACAATGCCGACCGACCCGTTGTGCAGCCCGGCTTCGCGGATCGTTTCACGGATGATGACCCGGTCGCCGATCGCGAACGGCGTGTTGCCGTCGGTCGTCTCGAGCGCGACGTCGCCGCCGACGAGCCGGCCCATCTCGCGCCATTGATCGCGCGCGAGCGCATTCACTGCGATCCGCTCGCGATTGGTGTACGCTTCGATCCCGCACTCGATACCCGAGCTCTCAATGGTCCGCCACCGATCGATCAGCACGGCACGCGCCTCGTCCTGCGATCCCGACTCGTGTACAAATCCTCGCTCGCGGTACGCGTCGATCGCGTCGCGCACGTCGCCGCGGCGCACCGCCTGCGTCGCCTCCCGCTGCCAGGCCTCGCTTTGGCGGCGCGTCTTCTCCAGGTCGACGCTGCGGTCGCCGGCGGCTCGTTGCATCATCTCGAGCGCGTTGCCGTGAGCGACGGCCTGAAACTGCTTGTCGTCTCCCAGCGCGATGACGACGGCGCCGCGTTGATGCGCCTCGCGCAAGAGGACCGCGCCCTGCGCCGTCCCGAGCGTCGAGACCTCGTCGACGATGAGCAAGTCGCGATTTGTAAGCCGCTCGCGGTCCTGACCCCATTCGTAGAGTTCTTTCGCGACCGAACGCGCCGACACGTCCGTCTCGCGCCGTAAGACGTCGACGGCGGAATTGGCGACGGACACGGCGCGCACGTTGTAGCCCGCGTCCTGATACGCGGCACCGATCTCGCTGATGAGCCGGGTCTTGCCGGCCCCCGGCACACCGGTAATGACCTTGAGCCGCGCGTCGTCAGCGGCCGCATACGCGTACGCGCGTTGCTGCTGTTCGTCGAGCTGCCGGCTTGCGGGCCGGGCAATTGCGACGTCGCGGCGCTCCGACGCAAGGCCTTCCGCCGCAGCCGTGAGCGTCCGCTCTGCGTCGAGGACCTCGCGCGTCGTCAGCCGCGTCTTGCCGCGCTCGTCGACCAGGTGCACCGACTCGTCGACGATCTTCGCGACGATCGCCTGGCGCTGTTCGGCATCCATCACGCGCTCGCCGACGAGGCGCTCCACGGCGCTGAGGGTGTAGGTCGCGTTGTTGGCCGTCAGGCGGTCGACGATCGGGCTGGGATCCTCATGGAGCCGTGCGCCGAGGACAAGGTTCTCCGCACGCTGCACGGCCTCGCGCGCCGCCGCGCGATCGCGCGCCTGCTGCGAACTCTCGTACGGACCAAAGTTCGCGTTCATCGCCCGGAGAGAGAGGGCGCGATCAATCTCCGATGGCTTGGCCGTCTGCGCGCTGTCGAGGTCGCCGAGCCGCGCGCCCGTGCGATAGGGCTTGTACTCGACACCGTGCCGCTCGAAGGCCGCGTGGACCTCGCGCCAGCCGGCGTCGCTGACACGCCCGTTACGACTGGCTTCGGTGGCGCGCAGGAGCTGAACGTCGGCCGCGGCCGCGCGGCACCGCTCCGCGAACGGCCGGGACACGTCGCGCGCACGATCCTGGTCGCGATCGTGCTCGAACGTGCCGAGCTGTTCGACCAGCTTGCGGTGCGTGAGGTCCGCGCCAAGGTCGCGAGTGCGCGCGTACTCCCCGCGCTCCGCACCAACGAGCCGGCCGCCGACGATGTCGTCACGGCGGCCAGTCCGTACTTGCTCGTAGCGGGCGCCGTGCTCGGCGCACACCCGATGCACGTCAGCCCAGGACGCGGTCTCCACCTTCAACGCGTCGCGAAGCTTGGGCCCGATGTCTTCGCGGACGGCCCGCTCGAAGGAACGCTTGCGGCCGTAGTATTCGACGTCGCGCGCTCCGTGCGAAAGCTCGTGGCGTTGCGCGACGTCGACAACGCGCCACCCGTGCTCGAGCTCGGCCTCGCGACTGGCTGCCCGCATCTTCTCGCGGTCTTGCCAAATATCGCGCGCGACGTGCGTCATCGGGTCGACCCGGTTGAACACCGCGTGGACGTGATACATGCCGCCGACGCCGTCGTTTTGGAGCGCCGCAACGTACTGCAATCCCTCGAACCCGAGGTGCCGCCTCTGCGTATCGAGTGCTGCGCGCGCCTGCTCGTACGTCGGGCGCTCGCCCTCGGCGAACGACACGATGAGGTGGTAGAGCGGCTCCTTGATCCGGCTCTGCGAGGCGACGGCTTCCATCTCGAGGGGCCGCCGTCTGTAGCGTCGCGACGTTCTCGCTCCAAACCGCGAGCGGCGGCTCGTGGTCGCGTTCGTGCTCCGGTCCCTCGCGCACAATGTAGTCGATGGCGGCGCCGAAGCTCGACGTCCCGGTCATCCGACCGCGGCCGCGATTCGCGATCACGTCGCTTGGAGCTCCCGCGCGATGGCGCGCATAACCGTCACGATCGCGGCCCGCGGCTTGGCGACCGCCGCACCCATCTTCTCGATCTCCGGCAACACCCGGCGCATGAGGTCCTGGAGCGCGTAGAGCGTCTCATGGATCTCGTCGCGGTGTAGGCTCGCCCGTGCGTAGTTCACCGTGAACAGATGCGACAGCCGGCCCGAGAGTCGCCCGAGATCGGCCTCTAGGTCGCGCACCGCGCCCGGGACGGCGGCGAGCGCCGCGACGGCCGACGCGATCTCGGCCACCTGCGCGAGGTCGAGGATCGGCGGCGGACGATCATCGACGAGCGCGAGCACGAAGTCGGCGACCGACAACCCCGACGAAGCCGCCGCGGCCCGCACGCGCTCGGCTTCCTGCGGCGTGAGCCGGAGGAGCAACTGTTCCGAGCGCCTGCGCTTGGCGTCATAGACGGCTTGCTGCTCGGGGCTCTTCGCGGGCATCAGAGTTCCTTGCCCCAGTCGCGCCGCATCGACTTCGGCGTCCAGCCCTGCTTACGCAGCGCCGCGGCAAGAAGGTCCGCCGCCTCATTGCGGAGCTTCAGCTCTCGGATGACGTCGCGCCACGCGTGCGCGTCGTTGACGTCAAACTCACGGCGGCGCCAGTTACGCGCATCGGCCGGATCAAAGCCGGCGGCATCCCACAAGAGCGCGTCCGCCGGCGCAAAGCCGGCCTCCGTCCACGTCATCGCGGGCGGCTACGGCTGTACTTCGTCGTCGACCGCAAGGCGCTCGGCGGCGGCCGGCGGATGCTACCCTGATCTCGGATCGATCGATCTCGGATCGGGGATCCGTAACGAACGTATGATCACCCTTCTGCTGCCAATCCAATCGGCCCTGGGG
>CAXUFI010000108.1:0-8109 GCA_964250245.1 uncultured bacterium | reverse complement strand
TGCTGACGGTTACCGCGCTCGGAGCCGATGTCGCGGCCGCCCGCGTGGGCGCCTATGCCGCCGTGGACGAGCTGGCCCGCCGCATGGGCGCGGGCGTGGGCTTGAGTTTTCGCAGCGACATCGCGGCGGGCGTGCCGCAAGCGCTCGAACGTTAACCAACCGTCGAGTTTTACCGTACGGCGGCTGGACAAGACGCAATATGCGATTTATTGGAATGCTCAGCCTTGGCGTTTCCGTTGCTTTCGTATGCGGAACGCTACCCGCCGTGGCGGCGGCCCCCGACCGTTCGGCCGCCATCGCGGAACTCAAGATGATCCAGCGCGATGCCGGCGACATCTCCGCCGGGAAATACACGAGCAAAGCCGCGCTGCAGTCGCCGGCCCGCGAGATCGCGCTCGCGTGGGATAAGGCCTCGACCGATCTCGGCAAGGACGGCTCCGTTCGCGTCGAGCTCAAGCTCGCCAACGACAGCATCACGCAGTTGGAGAAGGATTGGCAGACGTCGGGCAAGGCGCGTTCCGATGCGAAGTCGGTGACGAGTTCGGTCGCCGATCTGATCGCGGCCGCGCAATCCTAGTACCGCGCTGCGCCGGGCGCGGCGCTCGAAACTAAGCGCGCGCCCGGCGGGTAGTGAGGAGTGCCATGTATCAGTACCAGCAGCAACCGCGTGCCCGGGCGACGGCCGTCGGGACCGCTCCGCTTCTCGGCCAAGTCCTCGGCATTACGGGGGCCGGCTTCCTCGTAACCGCCGTCACGAGCTTCCTCACGCAGGGTTTTCCGCAGGGAGCGGCGCTGATCGCGATGCTCGTCGGCTTTGGGTTTCTCATCGCGATTTCGGCGACGCGGGCCAACCCCGGGCTCTCGATGTTAATGTACTACGCCTTCACCGCTTGCGAGGGGATCGGGCTCGGTCCGACGATCGCCCGGTACGTCGCCGTCGACGGATCGGGCGTCGTCGTGAACGCGGCGGCCACGACCGGAGCCGGGATGCTCGTCCTCGGCGGCATCGCGTATCTCACGAGCATCGACTTCCGGCGCTTCTCCGGGATCGCGTTCGGGGCGCTGATCGTTCTCGTCATCGCCGGGATCGTCTCCGCCTTCACGCACTTCCTTCAGCCGGGCGTTTACGCGTGGCTGACGCTCGCCGTCTTCACGCTCCTGGTGCTCATCGATTTCCAGCGGATTCGCGCGGGCGGCGCCGGCGCGACGGCGATCGAACTCGCGACGACCATCTACCTCGATGCGATCAATATCTTCCTCGCCCTGTTGACGATCTTCGGCGGGCGCAGCCGGCGTGACTGACGCCGGCGGCAGTCCGTAGCGGCCGATGGCGCGATCCTACGACGCCGAGGCCCCGCTGCCCGCGGGCGACTCGCTGCACGAAGCGTGCGGCGTCGTCGGGATCTACGCACCGGGGAACCCGGTCGCGCGTCACGCCTACTTCGGCTTGTACGCGCTACAGCATCGTGGCCAGGAATCGGCGGGCATCGCCGTCTCCGACGGCGCGACCATCGCCTGCCATCGCGAGATGGGTCTCATCTCGAGCATCTTCGATGAGGAAGTGCTTAGCCGGCTGACCGGTTATATCGCGGTCGGTCATACGCGCTACTCGACGACGGGTTCCTCCGTCGTGGTTAACGCGCAGCCGCTGCTCGAACACGCGTCCTTCGGCGACGTCACGCTCGCCCACAACGGGAATCTCACCAATACGGACGAGCTGCGCGGCCGGCTCGACGCCGCCACCGTGCTGCAAGCGACCTCCGATTCCGAAGTGCTGGCGAAGGCGATCGTTCAGGCCCCGGGCGCCGATCTCGTGGCCCGGATACGCTCGGTGATGGCGCGTGCCGAGGGCGCCTACAGCGTCGTGATGTCGACGGAGAAAACGCTCTATGCGTTTCGCGATCCGTGGGGCGTGCGGCCCCTGTGCTACGGGCGCTTCCCCGGCGGCGGGTACATGTTCGCGTCGGAATCGTGCGCGCTCGCGACCGTCGGCGCGCAATACATCCGCGAACTCGATCCGGGCGAGATCATCTCGCTCGATCACGACGGTTTGCACGTCGATAAGCTGCCGCTGCCCAAACCGCAAGCGCTGTGCATGTTCGAATACATCTACTTCGCGCGGCCCGATTCGATCTTAAGCGGCAAGTCGATCTACATGGCGCGGCTGGAGATGGGCCGCCAACTCGCGCGCGAGCATCCGGTCGAAGCGGACGTCGTGATGGCCGTCCCCGACTCGGCCGTGCCGGGCGGCATCGGGTTTTCGCAAGAAGCGCACTTACCGTACGTCGAAGGGCTGATTAAGAATCGGTACATCGGCCGGACGTTCATCAGTCCCGATCAGAGCATGCGCTCGCGCGGCGTGCAATTGAAGTTCAATCCGATCGTCGAGCTGCTCGCCGGTCAACGCGTCGTCGTCGTGGACGATTCGATCGTCCGCGGGACGACGACGCCGCGCATCGTCAAACTGCTGCGCGATTCGGGCGCGCGCGAAGTCCACGTCCGCATCACCTCGCCGCCGATCATCCACCCGTGCTATCTCGGCGTCGACATGGCGACGCACGCCGAGCTGATCGCCGCCAATTTCACGGTCGACCAGATACGCGAAAAGATCGGCGCCGACACGCTCGGCTATCTCAGTAAAGAGGGGCTCCTGAAGGCGGTCGCTCGCAAGCGCGGCGAGATGTGCCTGGGCTGCCTGACCGGAGAGTATCCGGAGACCTACAACGGTCCGCCGGTTCGCGAGTTTACGGCTTTACGATGACCGGCCGAGCTTACGGAAGCGACGGCACCTCAGGTGTCGTAACGAGACGTTCGTAAAAGATCGCCGGCCGATCGTTAAAAGCGGTTCGTGCGAACTCGCGAAAACCCGACCGTCGCGCCATGTGGATCGAGGCGACATTATCCGGGTGAATCAGACAGACGGTCCGATTCGAGCGAAGGTGCGCATCGCCCCAGCCTACGACTGCAGTGAGCGCTTCCGTCGCATAGCCTCGTCCATGAAACTGCGATGCCAATGCCCAACCGGCCTCGGGTACATCTCGCATCAACGGATCGATATCCCGCTTGAAATCTGCGAAACCGATCTCGCCTACGAACCTTCGGCTCTTTCGCTCCTCGACCGCCCAATAGCCGAAGCCCACGAGCGCCCAATGTCCGGCATAGGTAAGTAGCCGCGACCAGACTTGCTGCTCGCTCGAAGGCCTTCCGCCGATATACAACGTCACCGCCGGATCGCGCCACATGGCAAAAGAATCGTTGAAGTCGTCCAGCCGATGTGACCGTAAGCGGAGCCGGTCCGTCTCGATTCGAGGAGCTCGAACGGCGATCACGAGGCGCTCCTATCGGACGTAAGCGTGGAGTCGATCGTCATCGTTATGCCGGTTCACGGTGCGCCGTCTCGTAATGCCGTTACCCGATTAGCGTCGACTGCGGACGGTTCGATTACGGCGTCGCCGGCATGAAGCGCTCTTAACGGAGTGACGGGAGCGGCGACGGCGTAGGGAACCGCATGAGCGCTTCGGAGTCCCAGGGCGGCTTTCCACTTAGTCGGCGCAAGCTGCTCGCCGCGGCCGGTCTTACGGCGGTCGCGTCGTTCGCCGGTAGCGCGGACGCCGAGCCCGCGCTCGACGTGCGCCGCCCTTCCGATCTGCTCGCGTCGCCGCCCGTGCACGGGCTGCACTTGCAATTCGGCGCGGATGCCGCGACCGAGATGGTGGTGTCGTGGCACACGCTGCGGTCCGTGCGGAACCCGCGCGTCGTACTCGGACGGCTCGACGGCAAGCTCGAGCGCACGAGCGAAGCGGCGGAGATCAGCTACACCGATGCTACGTCCGCGCGCACGGTGTACGCCTATCACGCGAGGCTCGGCGGTCTGCAGCCGGGGTCCGCCTATCTCTATGCCGCGCTGCACGACGGTGCGGAGCCGGAGTTCGGGACGTTCCGCACCGGGCCGCGCGGGCGGGCGCCGTTCGTCTTCACGAGTTTCGGCGATCAAGGCACGCCGACGCTCGGCAAGCGCTACGTGCCGCCGCCGGGCGTCACGCTGGCGCACCCGCCGTACGTCAACGATAACCTCGGCTCGCCGGCGGCGGCCGATACGACGCTCGGCGTCGAGCAGCTGCGGCCGTCCTTTCACCTCTTCAACGGCGATCTCTGTTACGCGAATCTCGCGGAAGACCGCGTGCGCACGTGGTGGGATTTTTGGACGAATAACAGCCCGAGCGCGCGCAACCGGCCCTGGATGCCGGCTCCGGGCAATCACGAGAACGAACTCGGCAACGGGCCGCTCGGCTATCGCGCGTATCAGACGTATTTCTCGCTGCCGCCGGCCGCCGGTCAAACGGCGCTGACGCGCGGCCTCTGGTACGCGTTTACGGCCGGCTCGCTGCGCGTCGTCAGCATCGCGAACGACGACGTTACCTACCAGGACGGCGGTGATTCGTACGTTCGCGGCTATTCGGCGGGCGCCCAAAAGATTTGGCTGGAACGTGAATTAGCCGCCGCGCGCCGCGACGCGGGGATCGATTGGCTGGTCGTCTGCATGCATCAGGTCGCGATCTCCACCGCCGCGAGATCGAACGGCGCGGATCTCGGGATTCGCGAGGAATGGCTGCCGCTCTTCGATACGTACGGCGTCGATCTCGTCGTCTGCGGACACGAGCACCATTACGAACGGTCGCATCCCATTCGCGGCCGGCAAGCGAACGCCACGCTCACGCCGCTACCGGCGGCGACCGCCGGCGACGCGATCGACACGACCGAGGGTACGGTCCACATGGTCATCGGCGGCGGCGGCACGTCGGCGCCGACGAATCGGGTTTTATTCGATCCGCCGGCGTGCCGCGTCATCACCGCCGTCGGCGCGCCCGATGCGGCCGGGAAACGTCAGCCGGTGTACGTGAAGGAGGACGCGCCGTGGTCGGCCGCGCGCAACGCCGCACACGGCTACGGGTTCGCCGCCTTTCGCGTCGATCCGGGCTCCCGGCCCGGCGGCGACACCACGATCGCGGTGACCTATTACGATGTCGAGACCGGTGGCGCGTTAACGCCCTTCGAGACGTTTACGTTGCGCCGGCCACGTCGCGATTAGTCGTCTTTGCGCGAACCGTATTCGTCGTGGCGTCCGGCGGTAGCGGTCTTCGGCGGCGTCGCCTCGAGATCGAGCGGTGCGAGCCGGGCCGCCGTGAGGGCCGCTTGCAACGGTGCGATTGCCGTACGCACGAACCGCTCGTGCTCCGCGAGCACCGCGTCGATCTCGCGTTCGAGCGCGGTGCTCTCGCGCAGCTCTTCTGCGGTCGGCGACAACACGGTCGCGATGTTGAGTAGCGATTGCACGCGTTCGCGCAGCACGTCGCGTAAGAAGTCGTTATCTTGGCCGTTCTGCGGATGCGAACTCAGCGTCGTGGCGAGCCGGTTCGCTTCGTCGAGCGCGGCCCGCGCGCGGCCGGCCGTTTCTCCGGCGCCGGCCACGCGTCCGAGCGCGGCGAGGCGCTGCGGCACTTCGAGCTGCACGTTATCGAGTGCGTTGAGGGCCGTGTCGATCCGCGACAGCGCCGCATAGAGTCCGCTTTCGTACGCCGCGTGCGCGCTCTGTTCGGCGGCGGTTTGGGCGGCGCGCGGGTCGGGCTCGATGGCGAGGTTCTGCCGGAACTCGCGCCCGTCGACGGTCAGGCGCAGCGTGTAGGTTCCCGGAAGAAGATCGCCGCCGTTATTCGGGCCGCGGTTCCACGCCGGCGCCCGCAGCCACGGCACCGGCGGGTCGGCCGTAAGATCCCACGCGATGCGATTGAATCCCGCGACGTTCGTCAACGTCGTCTTGGGCGTCGCCTCATCGTCGTCCGCGGCAGCGGCTGCGGGTTCATCGGCTACACCGACGTGCCGCACGACGGCGCCGCGCGGGTCGAGCACGTCGAGCGTCGGCCGGACGCGGGCCGGCGCGGAGAGATAGTACGTGATGAGCGCGGGACCGGGCGGATCATCGCCGGAGGCGACCGGGTTATTGGTCGGCGTGGCGAGCTGATAGTGCCGTGCGGTTCGCGGCGCGAACAGCGTCACGCCGCGGGCGCGGGCGGCGGCGGCGCCTTCGAGCGGCGCGATGTCGTCGAGGATCCACGTTCCGCGGCCGTGCGTCCCCGCGAGCAGATCGCCCGCCGCGCGCTGCACGCGCAGATCGCGCACGGACGCCGGCGGCAGATTCTGTTGCAGGCTGCGCCAGGTCGCGCCGCGGTCGTCGCTCCACCACACGCTATTTTCCAAACCGATAAAAATAAGGTCGGGATCGCGCGGGTCTTCGCAGATCGCGCGCGCGTACTGGCCGTCCGGCAAGCCGTTCGTGATGCTCCGCCAAGAGCGGCCGTAATCGCTCGTGACGAACGCGTAGGGCTTGCGGTCGCCGGTGAAATGGCGGTCGACCACCACGTACGCCGTCCCGGCGTCGCGGTGCGAGGCTTCGATCGTCGGCACGCGCGCGTCCTCATCGACGATGCCGGGCAGCGTGACGATCGACCAATGCGCGCCGTCGTCGCGGGTCAGCGCGACGCGGCCGTCGTCGGTCGACACCCACAGCTCGCCGCGCCGAACCTCGGAGGGCGCGATGGCGAGCAGCGTGTCGAACGTTTCGGCGCCGGTCACGTCGAGCCGCAGCGGCGTCCCCGAGAGGATCTGGCGCGCTTTATCATCGCGCGTGAGATCGGGCGAGATCGCCGCCCAATGGACGCCGCGATCGAGCGTCCGGAAGAGCACGTTGCCGCCGTAGTACGCGACGCGGCCGTCGAACGGCGAGAACGCGAGCGGTGCCTCCCAATTGAAACGGTACTGAAGTTCCGCCGGCGGCACGACGTTCTGATTGCGCAGATACGGCGAGACGTCGAGCGAGAGCCGCGTGCGGATGTTGTAGCGCGTGAGCGAACCGCCGTTATCGCCGCCGCCGGACGAGCCCCAAATCTCGTCGGGATCGAGCGGATCGGGGACGGTCCAATTCCCGTCGCCGCCGCCGACGCCGCTCCAATCGCGCCCGAGGATGCCGTCGCTGCTGCGGCCGTCGGAAGGCCCGCACCAGGAGCCGTTATCCTGCAGCCCCTCGCAGACGGTATAGGGCACGCGCGCGTCGGTCGCGACGCGGTAGACTTGCTCGAGGGGGATGTTGTTACGCCATTCCCACGTCGCGCCGTTATCGTGCGAGAGCGCGACGCCGCCGTCGTTGCCTTCGAGCACGGTCGTACCGTCGCTCGAGAACCACACGTCGTGATGATCGCCGTGCAGCGTTTTACCGCTGCGCTGCCAGGTCGCGGCGCCGTCTCTACTCTCCGCCAGCCGGACCGACGTCGCGAAGAGATGGTTCTCGTCTGCCGGATCGACGAAGAGCCGCGAATAGTAGAACGGCCGTTCGTCCGCGAGCGTGTTCGTCGATACCATGCGCCAGCGCTCGCCGCCGTCGTCCGACCGCCAGACGAGCCCCTCCTTCGACTCCACGATCGCGTAGACGCGCTTGGGATCGCTCGGAGCGATCGCGACGCCGATGCGGCCGGTGAGGCCGCGCGCGAAGCCGTGGCCCGCGACGCGCTTCCAAGACGCGCCGCCGTCGAGCGAGCGGAATAAGCCGTCCGCGCTGCCGCCGCTCGTCAGGTGCCACGCCGAGCGGCGAAATTGCCACATCGCCGCGAAGAGTTCGTTCGGGTTGGTCGCGCTGCGGCTCAAATCGGCGGCGCCCGTCGCGGGGGAGAGCGCGAGCGTTTGTTTCCACGTCGCGCCGCCGTCGGTCGTGCGATAAACGCCGCGGTCGGCCGAATCGCGAAACGGGTCGCCGAGCGCCGCGACGACGGCGACGTTCGGATGGCGCGGATCGAGCGCGATTTTCGAAATCGCGTACGTGTTCGCGAGCCCCAGGTGCGTCCACGTCTTGCCGCCGTCGCGCGAACGGTAGACGCCGTCGCCGTACGAGACGTCGTTGCGCGGATTCGATTCGCCCGTACCGATCCAGACGTCGTCCGGGTCGTGCGCGGCGAGCGCGACCGCGCCGATCGCGCCGACGCTCTGCTTATCGAAGACGGGCGTCCACGCGGTCGTGCCGCTCGTGCTCTTCCAAACGCCGCCGCCGGCGCTCGCGGCGTA
>CAXUFI010000107.1:0-8199 GCA_964250245.1 uncultured bacterium | reverse complement strand
GGGCGGCCGGCGCGGGCGCCGGCAGATCGAACACTAGACGCTCCCCGGCTTCGGCGGCTGAGCGCCGGCGGGATCACCGGGCGAGACGCCGGCGCCGATCGACGACCGCATATCGGTGTCGGCGCGAATGTTGTTGAGGCGATAGTAATCCATGACGCCGAGGTGGCCTTCCCGGAACGCTTCGGCGATCGCCTGCGGAATCTGCGCCTCCGCTTCGACGACCTTCGCGCGCATCGCTTGCGTTTGGGCTTTTTGTTCTTGCTCGGCGGCGAGGGCGCTGTACTGGCGTTCGGCGGCCTTCGCTTGCGCGATGCGGCGGTCGGCTTCGGCTTGCGAGGTCTGCAATTCCGCGCCGATGTTTTTGCCGACGTCGACGTCGGCGATGTCGATCGAGACGATCTGAAACGCGGTCCCGGCATCGAGCCCTTTCGAGAGCACGGCCTTGGAGATGCGGTCGGGATATTCGAGAACTTCTTTATGGTCGACGGCCGCGCCGACCGCGGAGACGACGCCTTCGCCGACACGCGCGATGATGGTCGGTTCACCCGCGCCGCCGACGTACGTATCGAGATTGGTGCGCACGGTGACGCGCGCTTTCACGTTGAGCTGGATGCCGTTCTGAGCGACGCCCTGAAACGTCGGCGTCTCGATAACTTTGGGATTGACCGATTGCTGCAACGCTTCGAGGACGTTGCGCCCCGCGAGATCGATCGCCGCCGCCCGCTGCCATTCCAGCGGAATCTGCGCGCGCTGCGCGGCGATCATGGCGAGCGTAACGGCTTCGACGTTGCCGCCCGCGAGGTAGTGCGACTGCATCTGATCGATCGTGAGCGGCAGACCCGCCTTCCGCGCGCGGACGAGGTTGGTGACGATGACGCTCGGCGTGATGCCGATCAGGCGCATGCGGATGAGCGACGCGATCGAAAGCGGCACGCCCGCGGCGATCGTCCGGATCCACATGCCGAGCGGAAAGTAATAGAGAAAGACGAGCACTACGACGACGATCGCGACGAGCGCGAGCACGAAACCGAACAACGTTAGCGCTTAACCTTCCTTCGCGACTGCCACGAAGACGCGTGCGCCTTCGACGCGGCTGACGCGCACGATGGAGCCCGCCGGGACGAAGTCGCCCTCGGTCAGCACGTCGACCCGCACGCCGCCGATGTTCGCGACGCCGGCGGGCCGCAGAAACGACGTCGCGTATCCCGTCCGCCCGAGCAGTTGCGCGTGATTCTCGCTCGCGACGTATTCCGGTCCCTGGACCGGCGTAAAGACGACGCGCCGCAGAAACGCGCTCCGAGGGACGGCGCGCGTGAAGAGCGCGAACAGGACCGCCGCCACGACGATCGCGATGGCGATCGCCTGCACCGCCAACACGGTGAAACCGGCTCCGAACGCGAGCACGACCGCCGCAACGAGCGCCAGCGCCCCGAGCGTGCCCGCGATGCCGTACCCGGGAAAGACGTGCAATTCGAAGAGGATCCCGAGCACGCCGGCGAGCGCGAGCGCCACGACCGCGCCGTCGGAGAATCCGGAATAGACGTGCGTACCGAAAAAGAGCGCGAGCGCGGCGACGCCGACGGTGCCGCCGACGCCGTGCAAGGTTTGCAATTCGATCAGCAGCCCGAGCACCCCGATCGAGAGCAGGATCCCGCTGACTTCGGGGCTCGTCGCGAAACGCGCGAGTTGCTCGCCGAACGTGTAGCGCGCGGTCACGATCCGGGCCGGCAAGCGCTCGTAAACGAGCGCGCCGGTGAGGTCCGGCTCGATGACGTCGGCGATCTTCGCGCGCCGCGCTTCCTGCGCCGTCAGCGACAGGATCGCACCGGCGCGCTTGAAGCGCGGCGCATCGACGCTCTTATCGACCATCGCCGCGGCGAGCACCGGATCGCGGCCATTACGGGCGGCGGTCGAGGCGAACTCGGCGCGGAGGGCCGAGACGTGCTTGGGATCGTTCGGAATCGGCTCCGCCGCCCCGATGCTCGACCCCGGGGCCATGGCGACCGTCTTCGCGGACAGCGCGATCAGCGCGCCGGCCGAATAGGCGCGCTCGGAGACGTACGCCACGGTCGGGACTCGCGCCCCGAGCACGGCATCGCGGATTTCGAAGGCGGCGTTGACCAGGCCGCCCGGCGTATTGATATCGAGCACGAGCGCGGCCGCGTGCGCCGCCTCGGCCTCCGCGACGGCGCGCTCGACGTAGTGGGCCATCCCCTCGTCGACGACGCCCTCGATCGGGACGACGTAGGTTACGCCGGCGACGCCGCCGGAGGCGGCCGTTCCGGCAGCGCCGAGGGCGACGGAAAGGATCGTGAGGAGCAACGCGACGAGCGGGACGCGACCGAGCACGGCACTACGTACTTGACGCTGGGTAGGAAGTTGCCCTCTTCGCCGCTTCAGCCGGCGGCGAGCGCCTTGAGCTCGTCCAGGACGACTTGCCGGATGACGGCACCGTCGGCTTCCCCTTTGAGAGACGGCATGACCGCTTTCATCGCGGCGCCTTGATTGCGGCCGTCCTGCGGCAGCGCCTCGAGCGCCGCCCGGACGACGGGCCGAATGTCGTCCGCGGATCTCTGCGCGGGCAGCAACGCCGAGAGGATCTCGCGCTCGAGCGCCTCTTTCGCAGCCAGCTCCGGCCGCCGGCCGCGCTCGTACTCGGCGATCGAATCCGTCCGCTGCTTGACGAGCTTGCGGACGACGTCGATTTGATCGGCGTCTTCGAGCTCGCGGCCGGCTTCGATCTTCTTATAGGAGAAGGCGGAGAGGGCGGACCGCAGCGTGTCCAGGCGCACCTGATCGCGCGCCTTCATCGCGAGCTTGAGCTCGCTTGCGATGCGGTCCTTGAGGCCCATGCGAGCCGGCTACGCGCGGCGCTTGCGAGCGGCGGCGGACTTCTTCTTTTTCCGCACGCTCGGCTTCTCGTAGTGCTCGTGCTTGCGGGCTTCGGCGAGCACGCCGGCTTTCTGGGTGGCCTTCTTGAAGCGGCGCAGCGCACTCTCGATCGTCTCACCCGGTGCAACGCGAACTTCCATGAACAACCCTCCCTTCGAAAGCCGCGCAGCGCGGCAAAATCGTCGCCCCCGTGCGAGGGCAACCTACAGAATCTAGCACAAGCGGACGGCCCGCGTCCACTACGCCGCATGCGGGCCTACCTCGCCGGGGACGGTGCCGCGAACCGAGCCGGACCAGCACTCCGGGTCCGGCCTACGCCGCGCCTCGTGCCGAGCAGGTAGGCGCCATAGAAACGCCGACCGAGTCGCCTCCTATGAAGCCGGAGCGATCGTTGCCGTCTGTCATCTCGGCTCGGCGATCTAGGCGCTTCTCTTGGCCGTCGCTCGGCTAGGCTGGTTTTTCCGAATCTCGGCGGCGTGAATAAGCTCAAGCGGATGTTATCTCGATAGCATAGCGGTTGACACGAACATCGGGTGTCGAGAGCATCATCGTCGACGAGCTTGCAGTAATCGATAGTAGATTATTTATTGCTTGGCGGCCGCTTCAAGCTTCGACACCTCGCTCGCGACGCAACCTGCGCGTTCGACCGTACGACATACGATGATCGTTACGGGAACCGCCGGAGAACGATCGGCGAACGCGCCGGACCATTGCAGTAGCCGTCCGTATGCCGGTGCATCGGCGCAGGTGCGTACGCAGCGAGCGCGCCGATGCTGGTCGACGAGGGACGTCACTTCGCGGCGAGCGGCGCCTTCTCGATCGGCGTTACCGGCCGGCGGCTCCACGAACGCTTCGCGATCGACGCTCGCCACGCGGCCCGATAACTCTCTACGAACGCGACGTTCGCTCGGATCGCGTCCTCGCTCTCACAAAGCGGTGCCGGATATTTCTCGATCCGTACCTCGATCGCGCCGTCGGCGGCGAGTTCGACGGACCAAAATAGAACCGGCATGCGCGTTTTCGCAACGAAACGAAACGCGTTGTCGTGCAAGGGTGCGTTTACGTTCTCATCGAGCAAATGGAAGACCGAATCGCCGCGACGCAGCACGCGCCGGACACCGAGAAACGCCGTCGGACCGGCTATCACGGCCTCCACACTCTCTTGCGAAGCGGGTATCGGATAGCGACCGCCGGTAAGGCTATCGGGGTGACTCACGGTTAAGCACGGGTAGCCGGCCGACTCCAGCACGCGTAGGAGCATATCGTTAAGCGGCACGTGCGTCGAACAGAAGAGCACGCCCGAACCGGTCGCCGTTGCCTCCGCGACGAGTGCGAGGCCGCGGTCACGGAGCGGGACCGGAAACGCGCCGAGGCGCGACAGATCTTTGATCCACGATTGCAGCCTCGCCGCCGTCCCTCGCGCGCTCGTCTTGAGCGCGAGCGCGGGTTCGATGAATGCTTCCAAACGGCTTACGAGCAGCGCCGCGCGATACCAGTGCCGTCGCGAAACGAGCGTGGCGAGCGCGCGAGCCCGGAAGCGCCGCAAGTAGGCGACGCCGGCCCGCTCGAAGGCCTGCATCGTATCGCGACCGCTACGCTGTTGCATTCGCGGGACGCGCCGGCCGGCCGGTTGCATGGTGCTGCGAAATACCCATTAGGAATTGGACCGGCGTTTCGCAGATACGCTGCCGGCTCTCCTACGACGCAAACGGCGTGCAAAACGAACTTTACAGTTCGGTACGATGTAAGCTCGAACCCAAGCTGCGTCGCCTTATTCGATCCGTACGCACTACGAATTCTGGGATTATTTCGTCATGTCGGACGGCCGGCTGCCGACCCGCGTTCAGCCCGGCGGCCACCCCAGGCTGCGGCCGGCGAGCACGTGCAAATGCAGGTGGAAGACCGTTTGGCCGGCGTCGGCGCCCTCGTTGACGACGATGCGGTAGCCGCCCTGCGAGGCCGCTCGACCGGCCCGGGAAGCTACGGCGAACAAATCGCCGACTTCGTTCGCCGGCGCGGCCGCAACGAAGGCGCCGAGGTCGGTCGCGTGGCGCTTGGGGATGACCAGCAGATGCGTCGGCGCGTGCGGCGTGAGATCGCGGAATACGAGCACGTCGGCGGTCCGCACCACCTCTTGCGCCGAAAGCTCGCCGCTAAAGATCTTGCAGAATATGCAGGTCTCGTCGCGCATCACGGCCCTCCCCGGGGACGAATGAGTTCGAAGTTGATCTCCGAATCGGGTCGCGGCACCACGCCCGCGAGCGACGAGCGAGCGGCGAACGAGACGACCGAGTGCACGAGCGAGATCGCCGGCGCCTGGTCGGCAATCAAGGCGTTCGCGGCCCGGTAGATGGCGCCGCGCCGTCTCTCGTCGACGGTGCGCTG
Organism: uncultured bacterium; assembly: GCA_964250245.1. Lineage (GTDB taxonomy): Bacteria > Vulcanimicrobiota > Vulcanimicrobiia > Vulcanimicrobiales > Vulcanimicrobiaceae > CAXTIY01. The sequence goes on along the minus strand of CAXUFI010000107.1, from coordinate 2,922 downwards.
ACCCGCGAGCATCAGACGGTGGAAGCGCGGATCGCGCCAGAACGAATAGTTTTGCGCTTGACCTTTCACGGCGCTGTCCTGATCGAGCAGCGGATACATGAAGTTGTCGGGGTCGCCGTTATCGCCCGTCCAGCCGATGATGCACATCGGATGTTCGCCGTTACGGATCTTATCGAGAAAGACGGGAAACTCGAAGGGTTCGAGCGTTACGTCGATGCCGACGTCCTTGAGGTTCGCTTGAATCGCCTCGGCGATCCGCGCGGGTTCGGGCATGTAGGGCCGCGGCGAGGTCGGATAGTACAACTCGGTCGCGAAATGCGGCACGCCGGCCTGCGCGAGCAGAGCTTTCGCGCGGGCCACGTCGCGCTCGCGCGCCTTCACCGCACGATTCTCGCCGAGCATGCCGGGCGGCGTCCAATTATCGGCGACCGTCGCGCCTTCGGCGAAAAAGCTGCGGGCGAGCGCGCTCTTATCGATGGCGTAATCGATCGCGCGGCGCACGAGGACGTTGCCGAACGGGGGCCGCTCGACGTTGAGCGCGAGGTACGATACGTTATTGCTCGCGGGGTGATACACGGCGATACCCGGCAGCCGGGCGAGATCTCTCGCATCGTCGGGCCGCGGATCGACGAGCACGTCGACGTCGCCCGTTTTCATCGAGAGCACGCTCGTCGACTGGTCCGGGATATCGCGCACGTAGACGGTCGAGTAGTACGGCTTGACGCCGTGCCAGGCGGGATTGGCGACGAGCGTGATATGGTCGTCGTGAACCCATTCCGAGAGATTGTACGGCCCGCTCGCGACGGGTTGCTGGTTGAAGATGCCGACGCCGGCGGAGATCGCGGCCGGCGAACCGATCGCGAAGGGCGGCATCGCGAGGTCGCGCAGCAGCGGCCCGAACGGCGTTTTTAAGTGAATGACGACGGTATCGGAGCGCGGCGCATCGACCGCCGTAATGACGCTCGCGTCATCGAAACCGCCGAACATGCTCGGGTAGTAGCCGTACGAATAGCTGCCGTGATTGGCGTCGCGCGAGTTCCGCCAGCGTTCGAAGTTAAACCGCACGGCCGCGGCATCGACCGGCGTGCCGTCGGAGAACCGCAAGCCGTGCACGAGATGAAAGGTCAGCGCCTTATGATCCGGCGACGTCTGCCAGGCGCGCGCGATATCGGGCACGACCTCGAACGTCCCGGGCTTGAAACGCACGAGGTTCGCAAAAATCTCGCACGTGATGTTGAACGATAGACCGTCGGTCTGCTGGGCGGGATCGAGTCCGGTCGCATCTTTGACCCGCGCGATAATGAGGTGCGGGCCACCGGGATCGGTCGCGGCTGCGCCGCAGCCCGCGAGCAGAAACGCGGCGCAGGCGACGCCCGCCGCGCCGAAGGGCCGCGCCGTTACCTTCAACGTTGGATCGTGAACGACCACGTCTTGGTCGAAGCGTTCCCCGCGGCGTCGGCGACGCGCACGACGACCGTCACCGGACCCGTGCCGAGGTCGATGCCCGGGGCATAGGTGACGAAGGCGCTCGAGCGCGTGACGGACGAGGTAACGTCGTGACCGTTAACGACGAGCGATACGCTACGCTCGTTAATCGCTACGCCCGTCGGCGTGCCGAACGTCGCGTAGATGCTCGGCCTCACGTTATTAATGGTTTGTCCGGGCGGCGGGGCGACGTCGCCGATGGTCGGCGGCGTCGTCACGGCAGTTAACGTTTGCCCGGCCGCTATGCGAACGGCCGGCCCGCCGGCCACCGAGAGTTCGCCATAAATCGGAACTTGCGTGACGTTGAAGCGGTCGGGAATGGTGAAGCGGCCGGTGTAGATGCCGGGTGCCGTTTCCCGCAGCGGCAAATCTTTGAGGTATTCACCGATATCGAAGGCCGCGCGCGCGTGCGCCGTGCCGGTTACGGCGATGTCGAAGCTTTCTCCCAGGCGCAGCGGCCGCTGCGGCGTTACGACGACGCTCGCGATCGTAACGTTCGGCGCGGGTCCCGCGCTCGGCGTCGCTCCGTTCGTAACGCTCGCGCCGTTCGCCGGGAGCGCGGACGGATTGCGCGTCGCTACGATCGCGCGCAATTCTCCGCTCTCCGGGTTGCTGCGTACCGTGACGTAATCGCCCACGTGCAGATCCGTCAGCCGGGCCGCGGCCGTATCGAGCGAGATCTCCGTCGTGCCGCCGGGCGTCACGACGCGCCCGTTGCCGAGCACGATCGCACTCGGCGAGACCGCTGCGACCGAACCGCTGATCGAGCGGTAGAAATCGAAGATCGATTCGACGCGACCGTCGCGCGCGAGGATCGCGTGCAGCGCATCGCCGACGCGCACGCCGGCGAGGGAGCCGCGCGTTTGCGAGTGGATCGTGACGTCGTCGGTCCAGACCTTCGCGCCCGACGTTACCGAGATCGTTCGCGAGACGCCGCCGCGCACGACCGTCAGCGACGGCGGCGACGAGTCGGGATCGAGCGCCGAAACGACGCCTTGCACGTCGGCCCCGCCGCCGGGCCGGGCTTGCTCGGTGCCGCTGTTGCGGCCGATGAACGTCGAGGCGATCTGCACGTTCGCGCCGCCTTGATCGTACGTCGCTTGCGCGCCGAGAGCGGCGACGATCAGCCGCAGCGGCATGTACGTCGTACCTTTGAGATCGATCCCGCTCGCAGCGCGCGCCACCGGCCGGCCGTCGACGACGGCGTTCGGCGTGCCGACGATGATGCTCGCGGCGCCGCCGGGGAGCCGGGCGGCGATCGTATCGCCGGCGCGCGACACCCCGATGCCGAGCGCCGCGAACACGTCGCGCAGCGGCAGAAGGATCCGCCCGCCGACGACGACGGGCGGCGTGCTCGTCTCGAGCGGCTCGCCGTTCACGACGATCGCAATCGTGCGGATCGGCCGCTCCGCCTGATCTTTATGCGGCTTCCCCGGC
>CAXUFI010000106.1:0-8228 GCA_964250245.1 uncultured bacterium | reverse complement strand
GATGACGGCGCGGCGCGACTTTCTGCGCACGCTGTACGCCGAACTCTCATCGATCGACCGCGCGCTCAACGCTCTCGATGCGCTCGGCGCGCGCCAGGCCCGGCAACCCGCTCCGCAACTCGAAGCGCGCCGCCGGCGCGCGTACGCGCGCTTCACGTCGGGACCGCGTAATAGCGAAGACGATCTCTTATTCGCCGACGGGCTGCGCGAACGGTTGATGAATCTCCTCGACGACGTCTCGCTCTCGGAGAGTCCGCCCTCGAGCGCGCATCTCGCGGAAGCGGCCCACATCCGCGCGCTCTTCCGAGCGGCGCGCGCGGCCTACGAAGCCGATGCCGCGCTGGCGGCCGCCGCGCACGCCGCGTATACCGCGCTAAACGTGCAATCGCAGACTGAGATACGCTGAGAACGGCTGATTGGTCGAGTCGCCGTTATCGTTATACGTCCCGAAAGCGGGTTCGTACGGATATTTTAACAACGTTTGGACGTTGTCGCCCGGATCGTACACGTTGCCGACCGGATTCACGACACCGCCCGCGACGCCGGAGTAGCTGCACACGGAGGGCGAAAAGTAATACGTAAACGCCGTCTTCTCGCCGCCGAAACAGCGGTCGATGAGATTGGTGAAGGTCGCGACGACTTCCACGTTTTTCGAAGCCTTATACGCGAGACGGAGATTGGCCAGAAGCTGCGCCGGCTCGCGAAACTCGCCGATGCCGTCGAAGTGCCCCGTGTACGGGTCGGGAATGGCACTCAGCGTGCCGCAGGATGGGTTGCCGTGCCGCGCATCCGCGTCGTAGGGCAAGCCGCCGGCGGCGCCATAGGGATAACGCGGATCGTTCGCGGTCGTGGCTCCGGCGAGCGGGAAGCACGCCGCCGGGTCGATGCCGGGCGTCGTCTCGGGCGCGCCGTAGCGGTTCCCGGCTTGAAATTCGAACGACGGCGTGATGCTGAAGCGATCGCGCTTATAATTGAGCAGCAGCGTCGCGACGTACGGATAGATGAAGCCGTTGGCGCTCGTGCCCGGCGTCGCGGGGAAATTCGTGTACGGCGTGTAGCGCGCGCCGGGATCGAGTAACGGCTGTACGGGCGCGTTCCAGTAGGGGTTGGCGAGGTCGCCGGCCGCGCACGCCGGATCCGGCGCGTTCGCCGGCGTGTAGCACGCGGCCGCGGGCAGCGCGTCCGTCGTCGTGCCGCAGAGGTTCGTGCCGTAGGCTTTGCCGCCGCGCGCGCAGGCCGACGTGTAGGCGTTATACGTCGAGATGTCGCCGTTGATCGGGGTGACGACCGACGTGCCGTTGGGGAGCGTCGCGTACGTCACGTAGCTGTTCGTATACGCGAACGATAGCTGCCCGGCGAACCCGTTGCGGTCGAAATTCCCCGCATCGAGCGCGAGCTCGACCCCTTTCGAGGTTTGCGAGCCGATATTGAGGCCGGAGATGAGCCCCGCTTTGACGTTGAGGTAGAAGTTCTCGATCTCGTCGCGCGTCTGCCGGTAGAAGGGCGTGACTTTGAACGATACGCTCGTGCCCTTGAAGTGGTGCTCGAGCGAAAGATCGGCGTTGTAGGAGATCGACGGGCGCACGGAGTGGCCCGGCGTGTCGAATCCGTACGAATAAAATTCCGGGCCCAGTAACGCCGGAAGATTCTGTTGCAACGCGTTGTACTGCTCGTAGGCCGAACTCGGCTGCTGATTGTATTTCCCGTAGCTCACCCGGACGACCGTATCGGGATCGACCGTATAGGTCGCCCCGAGCCGCGGCTGCAGCACGTTGTAATCGACGATTTGCCCGCTCGTGTTTGTCAAGGTCGCCGCCTGATACGTGCTTCCCGCGCTCGCGCACGGAGCGGCGACCGTTAGCGGCAGCGCCGTCGCGGGATCGGTCAGCGTCGTCTTGTCCGCGAGCGTCGCCGTCGCCGCGTTGTAGCACGTGTCGTGATTGAAGGCCGAAAACCAGAAGCTGCGCGCCGGAGACGCTTCCGTATCGGCGCCGACGTATTTGTAATGGTCGAGGCGCAGCCCGAGATTGAACAGCAGTCTATTGGTCGGCTTGAATTCGTCCGTCAGCGAATAGCCGGTAAAGATCGGCTTGACGAAGTTGTATTCGCCGTACGCGCCGTTCTCGGCGACGTAGTAGCCGCACGGGCCGGTTCCGCACGTTAGACCGGCGACGTTCGCCGGGAGCGCCGGCGTACAGCCGCCGGGCAGGCCGCGCGTAGCGCAGCCGATGCCCGCGAGGGAAGCGGCCGTGGGCAAATTCGCCGAGCCCGCGCCGGCCGCGAGTTGAGCCGGATCGCACGTCGTCGCGACCGCCGCCGTGCCGGTCGCGTTCAGTCCGTAACAGGTGCCGCTCGTGAGATCGTTCTTATTCACGAGGATCGCGAAAGCGTCGGCCTCGCCGAACATCTGCTCGTTATACACCCGCGTCGCGATCGACTCCGTGTAGGACCCCTGCAACTGGAGCAGATTCCGCGCGTCGATTTGATCGGCGAACGTGGCGCTGAGCCCCCGCGTGTGCGAGTTGAGTTCGTAATCGCCCGAATCGTCGCCCACGTACGATTGGAAGGACGAATTCGGACCGTTACCCGTGTACGTCGAATAGTACGTATAGCCGTAGACGCGCAAGAACGCTTGCGACGTAAAATTCCGCTGGTATTGGATCTTCGCGATCGCCTGCTGGTTGTAACCGACGTCCCGCGCGTCGAGCGGTATCGGTCCGTCGAAGGGACGGTTCGGATTCGACGCCGGGTAATAGTACGGCGTGACGAGCGACCGCAACGCCACCGGGCTCGACGGCAGAAACGAGCCGAGCGGACCTCCGTATTGCCAACTGTCGGTATAGGTTTCGGGCGAGCCGCCGAGATTGGCGAGCCCTTCGTCGAGCGCGGAGCTCGAGAGCGCCGTCGAAATCGAATCGTGATCGTAGAGCAGCTGGATATCGTCCCGCAGACCGCCACGGCCGTGCGGCACGCCGAAGTGCACGTTCACGACCGTGGACCGGGTCGCGACGCTGGGAACGGCGAGGTTGCCGAACGTATAGGGCCCGAGTTCGTAACCGGGCGCGCCGCCGGCGGACACGACCGGCTTACCGCCGGCGAAACACGACGCGTTCGCGACGACGTCGCACGTGTTGAGGAGCGGGCCGAATTCGTTCGAGATCGAAGCGCCGTCGAACTGATCGACGTACCGGTGGTCTTGGTTGTAACCGCCGGTCGCGACGTAGTAGCTGAACGTGCGCGACGGATTCGCCGCGCCGGCTTCGATATTGAAATTATGATAGAACGCCGGACTGCCGAGATCGAACCGGGCGTCGACCGTCCCGGGATACGTTCCCGCGCGTATCACCTGATTGATGAATCCGGAGAGCCCTTGCGCCTCAGAGTTCGCGGGCGATGCGCCCGTATAAACTTGTAATTCGAGTTGACCGAGCGTCGACGCCGCGCCCGAGGGGTAATTGTCGAAGCCGCGATTCACCGGGATGCCGTCGAACTCGTAGCCGACTTCCCCCGCGTCTCCGCCGCGAATATGAACGGTTTGATTGTAGCCGCTTTGATTGGGCGGCACGAACGCCCCCGGCACGGTCGCGATCGCCGAATAGGCGCTATTTTGCGAACCGCCGCCGCCGACGCCGGAGGCGCGATCCTGCTGCGCGGCATCGATCGAATAGACGTCGGCGGTCGTGCCGGACCGGACGAGTCCGAGATTCGAACGCGCGGTGACGCGGCCGATCTCACGCAAGGCCTTGCGCAGCGAAAGATTCACCGTCTGCGTCGCATCCGCCGCGACGAAGATACCCGCTAGCGAACTCGCATCGTAACCTTGTTTCTCGATCGCTATCGTATAACTGTCGGGAGTCAGCGACAGTAGCGTGAAGCGTCCGTTCGCGTCGCTCGTCGCCGAAGCGTTCTGCGACGGGCTTACAGCGCTGACGCGGGCGCCGGCGACGGGCGCCTTGGTGGTCGCATCGAGCACCACGCCGCTGAGATTCCCCGTCGTGCCGGCGCGCGCCGCCCCCCCCGCCTGTGTTATTCCGCCTCGGGCCGGGGGGCCCCGGCCCGGCCCAAATAACGAGCGTAACGACGGCGATTGCCGATGCCGTCATAAGGCGTCGAACGTGGAGCATCATGTAAAAAATTCTCCGTCTGCAAACGGGGGGCACCCGCACAGTTATCTGGACGGTATGCACATCCTTTCATACGGCATACACGCGACGCCGGCGCGCGTAGCGCGCGCTTCGCTAAAGACCGAGGGCCGTAAGGTTCGGATAATCGGCAGGTCGCGGAGAACCGGCGCTCCAGCGAAGCTTCCGCTCGGCTTCGGCGACCGGTACATCGTTAATCGAAGCGTACCGTGTCCGCATCAAGCCGCGTTCGTCGAATTCCCAATTCTCGTTGCCGAACGAGCGGTACCAGTTGCCGGTGACGTCGTGCGACTCGTAGGCGAAGCGGACGGCGATGCGGTCGTCCGTAAACGCCCAGAGCTCCTTAACGAGCCGATAGTCGAGTTCGCGCTGCCACTTGCGCGTCAGGAATGCGACGATCTCGGCACGGCCGCGGATGAACTCGCCGCGGTTGCGCCAGAAGCTGTGCTCGGTGTACGCGAGCGCAACGCGCGCGGGATCGCGCGAATTCCAGGCGTCCTCCGCAGCTCGCACTTTGACGATCGCCGTTTCTCGCGTGAACGGCGGGACCGGAGCCCGCACGTCGCCGGCTAAGCCGCTCAACGTGCACCAGAGGCGCGAAAACATTCGCTGCGGTGATCGTCGACGACGCCCGCCGCTTGCAGAAACGCGTAGACGATCGTCGTTCCTACGAACGTAAAGCCTCGCTTGCGCAGATCGCGGCTAATTTCGTCCGATAGGGCCGTATTGGCGGGAAGTTCCACAGCAAGCGGACGGCGCGTCACGACCGGCTTCCCGTCGACGTAGCGCCACAAATAAGCGGAGAACGTACCGTGCTCGTTTTGGATCGCCAGGAACGCGCGGGCGTTCGCGACGCTCGCGACGATCTTGCCGCGATGTCGCACGATGCGCGGGTCGGCGACGAGCGCTTCGACTTTAGCCGCCGCGAACGCGCCGACGACCGCCGGATCGAAACGTTCGTACGCATCGCGATAACCCTCGCGTTTCTTGAGGATGGTGTTCCAGCTCAGCCCGGCCTGCGCGCCTTCGAGTACCAGTAATTCGAAGAGCGCGCGGTCGTCGCGCGTCGGCACGCCCCACTCACGATCGTGATACGTCCGCTCGGGCTCGCGCGTCGCCCAGGGGCACCGGACGAGTTCCTCCGCTAGCGCGCGCGTCACGCGCGGAGGCACGCCCGCTTCACTTCGGCGCGGCGGGAAAGATGCCGGCGAGCACGGATTTGGCCGATTGCACGATCACCGAGCCTTCATCGGGATCGTCCTGCGCGAGCGCACTCGTGAAGGCCTTCGCCTGTTCGACGGTGATATGTGCGGGCAAGAACGGTACGTTCGCATCGGTGACCACTTCGAGAACCGACGGCCGATCCGCGCGCAACACGGTGTCCCAAGCCGCGGGCAAATCCTCCGGCCGCTCCACGCGAACGCCGACGAAGCCCAACATCTCGGCGAAGCGCGCGTAGGGAAAATCCGGCAGCGTTTGCGAGCCGGGAAATTTCGGCTCGCCGCTCTCGATGCGCATCTCCCAACTGACTTGGCTTAAGTCCCGATTGTTATTCACCATGAAGATTAAACTCGGGTTCGACCAGCTTTTCCAATAACGCGAGACCGTGATGAGCTCGAGCAGACCGTTCATCTGCATCGCGCCGTCGCCGGTGAGCGCGATCGCAACCCGCTCGGGAAATGCGAACTTAGCGGCGATGGCGTACGGCACGGCCGAACCCATGCTGGCGAGCGTACCGGAGAGCGACCACTTCATGCCGTGGCGCATCGGCAAGTGGCGCGCGGCGAAATTCGTCGAGGTGCCGGCATCGGCGGTGACGATCGCGTTATCGGGCAGCTTCCGGCCGAGCGTGCGAAAGATAACCTCCGGATTGACGCCGCCCTCACCGGCGATCTCGGCCCGCGTCGCATCGACGCGCGCCGAACGCTCGCGGGCGGCCGCGATGCGTTCGCGCCAGGACGTGTCGGTTTTCTGTTCGATGAACGGCAAGAGCGCGGCGATGGTATCGCCGACGTCGCCCTGGAGATTCACTTCCGTCGGATAACGATTCCCGATGCGCCGGCCGTCTGCTTCGATCTCGACGGCGCGCGCCTGACCCTCCTTCGGCAGAAACATCGCGTAGGGAAAATTCGTGCCGATCAGCAGCAGCGTATCGCAGTGCGCCATGAGTTCCGCAGACGCCTCGGTACCGAGGAGACCGAGGGTCCCCGTCACCCAGGGCAGCGCGTCGGGCAGCACGGCTTTGCCCAGGAGCGCTTTCGCGCTGGCCGCGCCGAGCCGGTCGGCGAGAGCGATGACGGCGCCGCCCGCATGTTCCGCGCCTGCGCCGACGAGAAACGCGACGCGCTTCCCCGCGTTGAGGACGTCGGCCGCCAGCCGTAAATCCTGCTCGTACGGCAGAACGCGCGGCCGCCGATAGCCGATCCCGGAGTACGTCGCACCGAGTTTACGCGGCGGCGCCTCGACGGCTTTCATCTCCTGCACGTTGCGCGGCACGATGAGCGCCGTTACCGAGCGCTGCGATAGCGCGCTGCGTACGGCGCGGTCGACCGCGTGACGCGCTTGCGCCGGGTCGGAAATCGTTAAGTCGTAATCGGAGGCGACGTCTTTGTAGAGCGTTTGCAGATCGACTTCTTGTTGAAATTCGGTCCCGAGGGCGAAGGTCGCCGACTGTCCGACGAGCGCGAGCACCGGCACGTGATCGGCTTTCGCATCGTACAGGCCGTTGAGCAGATGGATCGCACCGGGACCGCTCGTCGCGACGCACACGCCGAGCTCGCCCGTGAATTTCGCATGCGCGCAAGCCATAAACGCGGCTTGCTCCTCATGACGCACCTGCACGAACGCGACGCGGTCGCAAGCGCGGTCCAGAGCGGCGATGATGCCGTTGACGCCGTCGCCGGAATAACCGAAAACCCGCCGCACGCCCCACGCGTGCAAGCGCTCGATGATGAAGTCGCCTACCGTTGCCATACGCCGAGCGTACCCGCGCCGCAACCGCTCTCTCACGCCCGCCGCCGACCGCCTGCGAGAGCGCGCGGGAGCGGCCGCGCTTTCCAGGAAGGGCGATGCTATGAGCGAGCGGCGCGGCGACGCCGCGACGAGCGTCGGCATCGTGATCCTGGCCGGCGGCGAGGCGACGCGGCTCCCCGGGAAGCTCGGGCTCGCGGCTCCCGACGTGCCGCTGGTCGCGCGCGTCTATCGGAATTTCGCGCAGCCGGAACGCGAAACGTTCCTCGCTTGCGATCGCACGTTCGCTCCGGAGCTCGACGCGCTGCTGCCGATCCCGGCCGTGATCGACCGCCGGCCGCGGCGCGGACCGCTCGGCGGGCTCCTCACCGCGATGGCTCAGATGCGTTCGCCGCTCATCTTTGCCGTCGCCGGCGACGCACCGTTCGTAACGCCGGCCTTGCTGGCGCAGCTGCTCGCGCGGCGGCAACCGGGAGACGAAGCGGTCGTGCCGGAGCGCTACGCGGCCGGAGAACGGTTCCTCGAACCGCTCGCCGCGCTCTACGGCCGGACGGCCTTTCTGCGCGAGGGCTCCGCCGTGCTACGCAACGGCCGCGGCTCGCTGCACCTCGTCATCGAACGCCTGCGAACGCGTTTCGTCACGGTCGCCGACGGCCGAGTCTTCACGAACGTCAACACGCCGCAGGAGTACGCGTCGCTGCTCGAGTCGCTCCCGCGCGAGTAACCTGCCGCCGAACCTCCACGCGAACGGCGTCGTGTTGGAGGGCCGCTCGTTACGTCCCGGCCAGCTCTCGCCCGGCGAGCGACACCGCAGCCGCCTCGCCGTCTTCGAGTTCGCGGACGCCCGCCCAGTCGTAGATGTCGACCGGCACGATTTCGCCCGGGAGGCGATCGCCCGCGGCGGCTTCGACGACGGCGAAGCCGTTCGCATCGGAAGCGGTACGCGTTAAGGCGGAGCATTGATTGGCGAGCGGAAGCGCGACGAAGCCTCCGGCGGCGAGGCGGATCCGGACGAACGGCAGGTACGTGCGCAGCGCCTTGGCATGCAAGCTTCCGTGGAGCCGCGCGCCGAGGCGCGGCAGGCGCCCCTCACCGGCCCGCCCGGCGAGCCCGAAG
>CAXUFI010000105.1:7505-8298 GCA_964250245.1 uncultured bacterium | reverse complement strand
ATAACGGGCCGCGCCGGCGCGACGGTAGCCTCCAGGGCGACCGCGCGCGCCCGCAGCGCCGAGTCGCGCGTTTCGAGCACGAAGGCGTCGCGACGTTGATCGCCCGCCGTCAACGCATCCATGATTTCCAAACCTTCGAACGCATCTTTGGCGTAATAGACGCCCGGCTCGAAATAACGCTCGCCGCCGTCGAGAAAGGCGATGCGGCGGCCGAAGTCGCGATTGATCGCCGCTCCGCCCACGACGATCGGAAACGTCAACTTGCGCGCGTCCTGTTCCGCGACGCACACCGGCATCTGCTTCGACGTCGAAACGAGCAGCGCGGAGAGCCCGATCGCGTCGGCGTCGACTTCGACCGCCTTCTCGAGGATGCGGTTCATCGGGACTTGCTTACCGAGATCGTGCACCGTGTAGCCGTTATTCGTCAGGATCGTGTTGACCAAATTCTTGCCGATGTCGTGCACGTCGCCGAACACGGTGGCGAGCACGATCGTGCCTTTGGTCGAGCCCTCCGTCTTCTCGAGAAACTGCTCGAGATGCGCGACCGCCTTCTTCATCACTTCGGCCGATTGCAATACGAAAGGTAAGATCAGCTCGCCCGATCCGAACTTATCGCCGACTTCTTTCATCGCCGGGAGCAAGACGTTATTGAGCGCGTCGACCGGATCGCGCTCCCGCAGAATCTCGTCGATCTTCGCTTCGATGCCGTCCTTGCGCCGGCGCAAGATCGCGTTATGGATGCGACGGGCGATCGGCTCGTCGGCCGCCGGGGGGGTTGCGCTCGCCCCCCGCC
>CAXUFI010000105.1:0-7495 GCA_964250245.1 uncultured bacterium | reverse complement strand
GCCGCTGCATCTTGGCGTTTTGGAGGCCAGGGGCGTCCGGCGGGTCGGCGTGGGCGGGGGCGCCGCTCCCCGCCGTCGCCGCCTGCGGACCCGCAGCTTCAAAATGTTCGATCAACCGCTGCAAGGCATCGGGGCGCCGGTTGAGCACCATGTCGTCGCAGAGTTCGCGTTCGGCTGCCGGAATCTCGGCGTAGGGCTGAATCTCTTTGGCGTGCACGAGCGCCATGTCGAGCCCGGCCGCGACGCAATGATGGAGCATGACGGAGTTGAGTGCGGCGCGGGCCGCGGGCTTGAGGCCGAACGAAACGTTCGAGACGCCGAGCGACGTCAGGACGCCGGGCAAACGTTCCTTAACGAGCCGGATCCCTTCGATCGTCTCCTGCGCCGACGGGAAGAACTCGGGATCGCCCGTGGCGAGGGTGAACGTCAGCGTGTCGAAGATCAGCGCGCCCGGCGGAAGACCGTATTCGCCGACGACGATATCGTAGATACGCTGCGCGACTTCGTATTTACGCTGCGCGGTCTTCGCCATGCCCTGTTCGTCGATCGTCAGCGCGACGACGGCGCTGCCGCTCTCGACGACGAGCGGCAGCACCGTATCGAGCTTCTCCCGTCCGTTCTCGAGATTGATCGAATTGACGATCGCGCGGCCGGCATAGATCTTGAGCGCGGCTTCGATGACTTTGGGTTCGGTGGAATCGATCATGAGCGGCGCTTCGACCGACTGCGCGAGCCGCTTGACGATCGTCGCCATTTGCACGTCCTCGTCGGTGCGCTCGGTGAGCGCCGTGCAGAGATCGAGCACGTGTGCGCCGCCTTCGACTTGTTCGCGCGCGACCAGAACGATGTCGTCGTAGTTTTCCGACAGCAACAGGCGCTTGATCTTACGCGAACCTTGCGCGTTGATGCGCTCGCCGATCAGCAGCGGCGACCCGTCTTGCTTCAGCGCCGCGGCCGTCATCGCCGAAGCGGCGAACTGCAGCGGTTTGGGCTCGGGGAGGCGGCCGCGTTTGCCCGCTACCGCATGCGCGAACGCGGCGATGTGCGCGGGCGTCGTGCCGCAGCAGCCGCCGATCGCGTTGACGCCGAAGTCGGCGACGAACGCCGCCAGCTCGCCGGCCATTTCATCGGGCCCCTCGGGATAGATCGTCTCACCCGCGGGACCCATCAGCGGCAGCCCGGCGTTGGGGACCACGGCGACGAAGCAGCGCGAAGCCTCGACGAGATAACGGATCGCATCGCGCATGTGCGTCGGGCCGGTCGAACAGTTGAGGCCGATGACGTCGATCGGCAGCGCGTCGAGCGTCGCCGTCACCGCGCGAATGTCGGTGCCGAGCAGCATGCGCCCGGTGACGTCGAGCGTCGCCTGTGCTTGAATGGGAACGCGTCGCAAGCCGCGCGCGAACTCGCGCGTGATGCCGGCGATCGCCGCTTTCATTTCTAAGAGATCTTGACTGGTTTCGAGCAGCAGGAAATCGACGCCGCCGGCGACGAGGTGACGCGCCTGTTCGCCGTAGATGTCCGCCAACTCATCGAACGTGATCTTGGAGAGCGTTGGATCCGATGACGAGATCAGCATCCCGGTCGGGCCGAGCGAACCCGCGACGTAGCGCGGCCGCTCCGGGGTCGCCGCGGCGTCGCACGCGGCGCGTGCGATCTCGGCCGAACGACGGTTGATCTCAGCCGTTTTATCGCCGAGCCCGTATTCGTCGAGCTTGAGACGCGAAGCGGTGAACGAATCCGTCTCGACGACGTCGGCTCCGGCGGCGAGATAACCGTCGTGAATCGCCCGGATCACATCGGGCCGCGTTAGGACGAGCGCCTCATTGCAACCCGAAAAGGGCGCTCCGCCGAAATCGTCCGGCGTCAACTCGAGCGCCATGAGTTCGGTCCCCATCGCGCCGTCGATGACAAGCACCCGCTCGGCGAGCGCTTCCAAGTAGCTGACCATCTTCACCTATTTGGCATGGTTAGGTCGCTTTCCGCCCGGGAGTTGTCCAAGGGCAGTTTATGCGTCAATGTTGGACAATGGACGTCCGGGACCGCGCACTGTCGGCCGGCCGGCGGCTACTAGAAGAAGCCGCGGCCTTACGTCTGGGCGCGAGCGTGCCGGCCGCTGCGCTGCGCGATCTGCGGCTCGCCGAAGTAAACGGCTCGCTCGCCGCCGCCGGCGTCGACGTTTCGCCGGCGGCGGCCGCGAAGCTCATCGAGACGGGGGTCGCGCCCGCGGGCTACTCGCTCGACGCCTGCAACGCCGTCGCGGATTACGCCGCCGCTGCGGCCCGCGTCTACCAGATCGGCCGCGGCCGGGCCGACCGCGGCCTGCTACGCCTGGAGGAGATCGTCGGCTTACACGCACTCGCCACCCGTCGCACGGTACGGCCGGCCGAACGGCCCGGCGAATGGCGTGGCGCCACCGCTCTCCCGCTAACGAGCGGCGTCGTCCCGCCTCCGGCCTGGCTCGTTCCGCGGGCGATGAGCGCGTTCGTCGAGCGCTTCGAACGGCCGCCGGCTCCCGAGCGGCCGCTCGTCCTTTGGCTGGCGGACTGTTACGAACGGTTCGCCCGGATCGCGCCCTTCGCCACGGCGAACGGCCGAGTGGGGCGGCTGATCCTCAACCTCCTCCTGCAGCGCCTCGGCTACCCGCCGGTCGTGCTCCGCCGGCGCGACCCGCGGCTGCTCGCCGCAGCGCTCGATGCGGCCGGCAAAGGAGACCTGTGGCCGAGCGCGCTGTTCATCGCGCAAAATGTGACGGCGTCGGTTCGCGCGCTCGAGTTTGCCCGCGCGCGCGGCGGCGAAGCTCTGCTTCCCCTCGGCCGCCTGGCAGCCGCAGGCGAAGCCGGCGCGCTCTACAAAGCCGCGCAGCGAGGGCGTTTGCGGATCGTTCGCAAAGGGACGGGCATCTTCACAAGTAAGACTTGGCTGGACGAATACCGCACCTCGCGTGCGGCCGGCGGGCGCCCCGGTTCGTCGTCACCTGCACGGCGGAATCGAGAGTAGCTCTGCATTTCCTCAACTCCCTTGCCGAAATTACGCACGTATGATTACGCCTAGCGCGACGGCCCGCGTTCGCCCCGGACCGCCGAACGAGATCTATGATGCGGCGCGGCACCGCGCTGCTCCCGATTGCTACGTCGTAAAGGCCGATCTCTCGGTCGTCATGGCTACCCCCGCCAACGAGCGCGGAGAGCGCTCCGGTCTTCCGGAGTTCGTCGCGCGTTTCGTTAAAGGGCTCATCGACGGCGCCAACGGCGACCTCGGTGCGGCGAGCGGCTCGGAGATCATCGAAGGCAAACTCGTGCGCACCGCTCCGATGACGGGGGCCGATGGACCGTGCCTGGGCGTCTTCGTCGAGATCCTGCGCGGTCGCGACGCGCTCGCAAGCGCGATCGAGCGTTACGGGCTGAGCGTCCGCGAAACCGACGTGCTCAACTGCCTCGCGCGCGGCGAGCGCACGAAGGGGATGGCCAAAACGCTCGGCATCTCCGAAGCGACCGTGAGCGACCACGTGAAGAGCATCATGGCGAAGATGAACTGCCATAGCCGGACGCAACTCCTAGCCCGCGTCTTCGGCCCCTCTTAAAATGGCCTGATTTCGCCCGGCTCATCGTTGCCCGCGAGCTCATTTTCTAAAGGAAACTTCGCTCGCGGGCGCCTCGATCCGGACGAAATCAGACCATTCATCGGGCCGGCGATGTTCAGGCGAAGACGCGCGATTTTCGTGCTTCTCGGCAGCAGTATCTTGGACGGCTAAAGGGTCGCTCGAGACATGGGTGCGACCGTCATCCCTGGGCGCACGCCGATCACGCGACGAAGCGATGCTTCGATTTCAGAGCGGCAATTCACCGGTGACCTAAACGAACACTTCGTTTAAGTGATGCCACCCCTGACTCGTCGTCGCCGCCTCAGACGCTACGCGAGGCGGCGGTTACGGTCTCGGGAGGAAGAGCGGGACGGGCGTCGCCGTTGCGGCCGGGGCCGGTCGGGCGTTTCGAACGGCCCTCGCGCAGGTTGACGATGAGAACGTAGATGACCGGCACGAGGAACAGGTTCAGGAACGTCGAGAGGATCATTCCACCGAAGACGGGGGTGCCCAGCGAGTGGCGGCTCGAGCTTCCGGCCCCGCTCGCGACCACCAGCGGCAGGATGCCGAGGATGAACGCGAACGACGTCATGAGGATCGGCCGCAGACGCGTCTCGGCCGCGCGCCGGGCGGCCGTCGCCGCGTCGAGCCCCTGTTCGCGCAACTGGTTCGCGAACTCGACGATGAGGATTGCATTCTTACTCGCGAGGCCGATCAGCATCACGTACCCGACTTGCGCGTAGACGTCGCTGAGCACGAAGCCGAGCGGCGGGAAAAGCGCCGCGATCGTATCGCGGCCGA
Source organism: uncultured bacterium (assembly GCA_964250245.1). Taxonomy (GTDB): domain Bacteria; phylum Vulcanimicrobiota; class Vulcanimicrobiia; order Vulcanimicrobiales; family Vulcanimicrobiaceae; genus CAXTIY01. The sequence continues at coordinate 3,111 of CAXUFI010000105.1, read as the reverse complement.
TGATCGCGAGCAGCGCGCCGAGGATCGCGAGCGGCACCGACATTAAAATGACGAGCGGATCGGTCCAGCTCTCGTACTGGGCCGAGAGTACGAGAAAGACGACGACGATGCCGAGCACGAAGATGAGCGACGCCTGGCTCCCCGATTCGATCTCGTCGAGCGAGATGCCCGACCACGAATGGCTCACGCCCGCCGGTTCGAGTTTACGCGCGAGGGCGCCCATCTCGGCGATCGCGTCGCCCGAGCCGTAGCCCTGTCCGGGCTGGCCGTTGAGTTCGATCGAGCGGAAGAGATTGTAGTGCGTGATGACGGGCGCGCTGCGTTGCAGCGTCGAGGAGAGCAGCGTCGTGATCGGCATGATCGCACCGGTGCTCGACTTAACGTACACGCGTTGCAAGTCCGATACCGAGGACCGGTACGGCGTGTCGGCTTGAATGTACACGCGGTACGTCCGGCTCAGGTAGTCGAAGTCGTTGACGTATAACGAGCCGAGATAGATCTGCATCGTGCTGAAAATGTTTTGCAGCGGTACGCCGAGCGATTCGGCTTTCGCGCGATCGGGATTCACGACCAGCTGCGGGCTGTCGTTGCGGAACGTCGTGAACACGCCCTTGAGCTTCGGGTCGTGCGCGGCCGTGCCCATGTAGGCGTAGGCGACGTTATTGAGATTCGCGAGCCCGATGTTGCCCACGTCCTGTAGTTCGTATTGGAAGCCGCCGAAATTCCCTAAGCCTTGAATCGCCGGCGGATTAAAGGCGAAGACCTGTGCCGTCGGGATCTGCCCGAATTGGCCGAACAGCCCGCCCGGACCGTACAAGAGCGCCGTGACGGAGCTGCCGAAACCAGGACGCTGCGACCAATCCTTGAGCAGCACGAACATCGTCGCCTTATTCGAACCGTTCCCCGTAAAACCGAAGCCGATTACGTCGAAGATCTCTTGGACTTCCGAACGCTTCGCGATCAGATCCTCGACGTGCTGCGTGATCTTCTCGGTTGCGTCGAGCGATGTGCCCTCCGGCGCCTGCACGGTGACGATGAAATAACCTTGATCTTCGTCGGGCGTAAAGCCCGTCGGCGTCGAGCGAAAGAGGAGGCCCGTGAGGACGAGCGCGACGACGAACAGACCGAGGATCGCGAAGCGGAAACGCAACACCACGCCGAGCGACTCGTGGTAGTTTCGGCGCAGGCGGCCGAGACCGCGGTTGAACCAAGCAAAGAAACCGCCGCGCGGGCGTTCGGTACGCCCGAGCAAGAGCGCCGAAAGCGTCGGCGTCAACGTCAGCGCATTGAAGAGCGAGAGCGTGATCGAGCAGGCGATCGTCAGCGCGAACTGTTTGTAGAGCTGGCCCGTGGTGCCCGGGAAGAACGCGACCGGAACGAAGACGGCGAGCAGCACGAGCGACGTCGCGACGACCGCGCCCGTGATCTCTTGCATCGCCGCTTGCGCGCCGGCCAGCGGCGACATCCGCTTCTCTTGAATGAAGCGCGCGATGTTCTCGATGACGACGATTGCGTCGTCCACGACGAGCCCCGTCGCGAGCGTCAACCCGAACAGCGTCAGCGTGTTGATCGAGAACCCGAGCACCTTCATCAGCGCGAACGTCCCGATCAGCGAGACCGGGATCGTGATCGCCGGGATGAGCGTCGTGCGCCAATCCTGCAGGAAGATGAAGATCACGAGCACCACGAGCGCGATCGCGATCAGCAGCGTGATGACGACTTCTTTGATCGACTCGTTCACGAAGGTCGTCGAATCGAAGGCGACTTTGTAATAGATGCCGCTCGGAAACTTCTGCGCGAGCCGGTCCATCTCGGCGCGGACGCTCTTGGAGACGTCGAGGGCGTTCGCGGTCGGCAAGGCCTGGATCCCGAGACCGACGGCCGAGCGGCCTTCGAAGTGCAGATCCGAGGAATAGGTTTCGGCGCCCAGTTCGGCCCGGCCGACGTCGCGTACGTACACGTGGCCGCCGTCGGGGTTATTCTTGACGATGATGTTCATGAACTCGTCGGGCGTCGAGAGCCGGCCGAGCGCGCGTACGGAATACTGGTAAGGCTGATGACCGTTCGTCGGCGGCTGACCGATCGCGCCGGCGGCGACTTGCACGTTCTGATCGAGCAGCGCGTTCTGGACGTCCGTCGCCGCGAGCCCGTTATCGGCTAGGCGCTTGGGATCGAGCCACAGCCGCATGGCGTATTTGCGTTCGCCGAAGATGATGACGTCGGAGACGCCCTTGATGCGTTTGAGATCGTTCTTGATGTAGAGGTCGGCGTAATTCGATAACGTCAGCGCCGTGGTCGACGAATGGTGCGACGAGAGGCCGATCCCCATCACGAAATCGCCCGCGTTCTTACCGACGATAACGCCGGTCTGATTCACTTCCGCCGGCAGGCGCGCGGTCGCCGTTTGGATCGCGTTCTGCACGTCGTTGGCGGCGAGATCGAGATCGCGTTCGAGATCGAACGTCATCGTGATCGTGCTCGTACCGTCGTTGCTCGACTGGGACGAGATGTAACGTAATCCTTGAACGCCGTTGATCGCTTCCTCGAGCGGCGTCGTTACGGAATCCTCGACCGCTTGCGCGCTCGCACCCGTGTACGTCGCGGTCACGGTAACGACGGGCGGCGCGACCTTCGGGAATTGCGCGATCGGCAGCGTCGGGATCGTCACGACCCCGGCCAGCACGATGATGAGCGAACATACGGCCGCGAAAATGGGCCGCCGCAGGAAGAAGTTAATCACCCGTCTGGTCCTTTAGAGTAGCGAAGGATCCCGGAGCCCGGCCTGCTCCTACGACGCGCAACGGTATCGGATTGTGTCAGCGACCAGCGGTAAGGCTGCCGACGACGTCTCCAGCAACGTTACGCAAGACCGGTCGCGCAAAGGTTTCGAGTTCGGCTCGCTCGCCCTCCTCAAGCGCCCCGAGCTCGGTCAGCAGCCCGAGGGCGGCCGGCGGCACCGCTCGCGCGGCCCCGTCGATCACCTTGAGCGCGAGCCCCAAGCCCAGGCGCGCCAGCGCCGCACCGTAGACGCCCTCGGCGCCGCCCTTGCCGAGAATCCGGCCGTCCGTCGCGCGGGAAAGCTCGCTATCGAACCGGCCCGTGCCGGAGAGG
>CAXUFI010000104.1:0-8332 GCA_964250245.1 uncultured bacterium | reverse complement strand
ACCGCACGCAGGCCCGCGGCCTGTTGCATCCCGCGGACCTTCCGCTCTACCGCGCGCTCGCCGCCCAGGCGGCGTGGCTCGGGCTGCCGGTGCCGCGGAGCGTCCCGCTCGACGGCGATCTACGCGACGGCGACGTCGTCCGGGCCGGCGAGGCACGCTTGACCGTGCTGCACACGCCGGGTCATACGCCGGGCAGCGTTTCGTTCGCACTGCAACGGACCGGCCGCACGATGCTGCTGACCGGCGACACGCTCTTTGCGGGTGCGGTCGGCCGCTGGGATCTCGGCGGCACGTCGCTCGCCGACATCGTGACCAGCATTCGCGAGCGATTGCTGGTGTACGGCGACGAAACGATCGTCATCCCGGGGCACGGCGCGGCGACCACGATCGGCACGGAGCGCCGCGACAACCCGTACTTGGTCGCCGCAAGCCGTCCTAATCGGACGTAATTATGTCGAACCCGTTCTCGCTACGGCCGGCCGGATCGAGAACGTTGCGGAACGTCGGGCCGAGCCCGACACGCTCTTAATGGAGCTTGATGAGTACTTTCCCGTCATCGGCCGCGGCCGGCGCGGGCGTCTGCGCGGCAATTTCGTCTTGCGAGGTCTTGCCGGTGCCGGGCAGCGTCGCGGCTCGAGCGCCTGCGGCGGCCGCTGCCGCTTGCGCGAGCATGGCGTCCGTAATGGCGCCGGCGGCCCGTTTGTTACGGAAGTCGTCGATCGCCGCCTGTAAGGCGAGGCGCGAACGCTCGGGGTAATCCTTCTTCTTCTCGGGGTACCCGCCGAGTTGCGCTTCGATATCGGCATCGCTGATGGCATAGGCTTCGTCGAGCGTCTTCCCGTGCGCGAGATCGACGAGCAGGCTGCACGTGGCCGTGCCGAAGCCGCAGCCCGTGGTGAAATACGAGACGTCCTCGATCACGTCGCCGGGACCTACTTTAAGATAGTAGGTATACATATCGCCGCACGAGTCGCTGAAATACTCACCGCTCGCCATCGCGTCGTCCATCGTGCGAAAGCCGCTGCGCTTCTCGACGAGCTGTTGAAACTTCGCGAAATTCATAACGGCGGGATACTCCTCGGCGGCCGGCTACGTACGGGCGGCTTCACGAGCCGCCGGAATCTCGAACCGGCACGCGTCGCCGCCGGTTGCGATCGACTCCACTTGGCGTGTCTCTCGCGAAACGGTCTCGTGCAGCACGGTATGGATGATGGAGCAGACTTCGGGATGCTCGGCGACCGTGTGCGCGTACGGGCAATTGTGCTCGCGTAACTCGACCGTCCCCGACGGCAACTCGGTGACGTCGGCTTCGACGCCCTGCTCTCGCAGCGCCGTGGCCAACTGGACCGCCCGGCCCTTGGGATCGGGCGCCGTCAGCTTCGCCCGGAATTTTTCCGCTTCACGGAGCCCGAGGCTGCCCATCACGGTCGCCACGCCGGCCTCGCCGAACGACGTCTTCACCTCACGCAGCACGGCCGCGAGCATCCGGTCGTAACGCTGCGGAAAAAGATCGTCGGCGCTCCGCGTCAACGAATATTCCAGCGTCGGCTTGGTGGGCCCACGGCGCACCGCGCGCTCGACCACGTAGCCGTCGCGCTGCAGCGAGACGAGCTGTTGCCGCACGGCATTGGGCGAAAGCCCGAACTCGGTCGCCAACTCCACGGCCGAAGCCGCGTGGCGTCGCCGGAGCGCCGAGACCACCTTACCGCGGGTCGTCTGAAAGAAACGGTCCTGCACCTTGGCCGCGAGCGTACCACGAAAGCGGCAGATAGTCCAGATCTTCCTTGACTTTCTTCCCGACGCCGCCTACCATGGAGCGGATATGAACGAGCGAGGACTTCACATTGCCGGGCTGCGGGCCAGCGTCGACGGCAGCGAGATTCTCAAGGGAATCGACCTCGACGTGGCGCCGGCCAGCGTCCACGCGTTGATGGGACCCAACGGCAGCGGGAAATCGACGCTGGCGTTCTCGGCCGCGGGGCATCCCAATTATTCCGTCGCCGCGGGCTCGATCCGCCTCGACGGCGAGGAGCTCGTCGGACTCGCGCCCGACAAGCGCGCCAAGGCCGGGCTGTTTTTGTCATTCCAGTATCCGGCGGCGATCCCGGGCGTCAGCGTCGCGAACTTCATTCGCAGCGCCCGGCAGGCGCTCAAACCCGACGACCTGACGCCGTCGAAGTTTCGCGCGTTGATCTTCGAACAGCTCGACGTGCTGGATATGGACGCCGCCTTTCTCTCGCGTTACGTGAACGACGGCTTCTCGGGCGGCGAAAAGAAACGTCTGGAGATGTTGCAGCTCGCGATGATCGCGCCGAAGTACGCGATCTTGGATGAGACCGATTCCGGGCTCGACGTCGACGCCTTGCGCGCCGTCGGCGCCAGCGTCAACGCGATGCGCGCGTCGGAGGCCGGAAAAGAGACCGGCTTCCTCATCATCACGCACTATCCGCGCATCCTGCAATACATCGCGCCGGACCGCGTGCACGTCATGATGGACGGCCGGATCGTCAAGTCGGGCGGTCCGGAGCTCGCGAACGTGATCGAGCGCGACGGTTACGATGCGATTCGGGAAGAGGTCGCCGCCGGTGCCCGTTAAGGACGTCGCCGTCCGCGGCGTGAGCCGGGCGTCGCTCGACGCGCTGCTCGAGCAGGCCGGCCCGGGTTCGCTCGACCCGTCCGTCCGTTACGATGCGCTCGCGCGTTACGAAGAGCTGCCGGCCCGCAGCGCGGTGCGCTCGGGACGTTCGTGGAAGCACGATCTCGCGAAACTCGATCTCGACGCGATCGCGCCGTTCGAGCAGGGCACGAGCGTCGAACTCGACGTCGAGACGCTCTCGCCCGCCGCGCGCCGCGGCGGCGTCACGATCGAGCGCTTCTCGCTCGCTCGCGAACGGCACCTGGCCGCGTTCCAGCGAGCGTTCGGCCGGGCGGTCGATACGCGCGACGACAAATTCGCTTCGCTCGCGCTCGCCTTCACGAACCACGGGGCGTTCATCGACGTTCCGGCCGGCGTCGCCGTCGAGGAGCCGCTCGTCATCGGTTACGAAGCGCGTGCCGCGGCGCTCTTCCCGTACACGCTCGTCTCGCTCGGCGACGGCGCCCAGGCGACGATCGTCGAGCGGCTCGCTTCGATCGAAGCCGCGCCGCTCGTGTGCGGCATCACCGAACTCGTCATCGGCGAACGCGCGCGGCTCACCTATGCGGTCGAGCAGCGCGCCGCGCCGCAAACGCGCCTGATCATGACCCGGCGCGCACTGCTGGGGAGCGAAGCACAGTTGGATTTCGCGCTCGCGGAACTCGGCGGGATGCACGCGGTTTCGCGCTTTCGCGCGTACGAAAATGGCCGCGCCGCGGCCTGCAACGCGACGGTCGTCTTCTTCTCCGACGGCCACCAGCACGTGGACGTGGAGACCGAATCGGTTCATACGGCAGCCGATACGCAATCGCGGACGATCGTCCGCAGCGCCGGCATCGGCAGCGGCCAAGGCCGCTACCTCGGCAACATCAAGATTCTCGCCAGCGGTCACGGTACGGATGCCTCGCTGCGTGACGATGCGCTGCTGCTGTCGGCGGGCGCTCACATCGATTCGATCCCGGCGCTGGAGATCGCCGCGAACGACGTGAAGGCCTATCACGGCGCGACCGTCGGCGCGATCTCCGAAGAGGAGCTGTTCTACGCCGAGACGCGCGGTATCGCACGCGCGGATGCGGAGCGGATGATCGCGCTCGGTTTCTTCGAACCCGCGGTCGGTGACTTCCCGTCATCGTTACGAGACGAGATCCGGCGCGCGCTTGCAAACAAAATCGGTACGAAAGCGGTCGTCGCGGACGTATGATCGCCACCCGCGACGAACGCGCGGCGCAATTCGCGCGCGACTTTCCGCTCCTTGCCGAACCCACCTCACGGGGCCGACGGCTCGCCTACCTCGATTCGGCGGCCAGCTCGCAGAAGCCGCAAGCCGTGATCGACGCGCTCGTGCACTACTACACGCACGATAACGCGAACATTCACCGCGGCGTGTACGAGCTCGCCGAGCGCGCGACGGAGGCCTTCGAGGCGGCGCGCGCCAAGGTCGCGCGCTTCGTCAATGCGGCGGAAGCCGCCGAGGTCGTCTGGACGCGCAATACGACCGAGGCCATCAACCTGGTGAGCTTTACGTGGGGCCTGCAAAACCTGCGTCCCGGCGACGCGATCCTGACGTCGCGACTCGAGCATCATTCGAATCTGGTTCCCTGGCAGTTGCTCGCCGCCAAGACGGGAGCCGAGCTGCGGTTCATCGACGTCGACTCCGACGGCTTGCACGTGCTCGACGATCTGCCCGCGAAGCTCTCGCGCGTGAAGCTCGTCGCGCTCTCGCACGTATCCAACACGCTCGGCACGATCGCGCCGCTCGAGACGATCGTGCCCCAGGCGCACGCCGCCGGCGCCGTCGTGCTCGTGGACGGCGCGCAGTCGGTACCGCACTTCCCGGTCGACGTGCGCGCCCTCGATATCGATTTTCTCGCCGCCAGCGGCCACAAGATGTGCGGGCCGACGGGGATCGGTTTCCTCTACGGTAAGCGTGCGCTGCTCGACGCGATGCCGCCGTTCCTAACCGGCGGCGACATGATCAAAGAAGTCGGTTACGAGCACACGTCGTACAACGAGATTCCGTGGAAGTTCGAAGCGGGCACGAGCAATATCGCCGACGCCGTCGCGCTCGGCGCGGCCGTCGATTATTTGCAGCAGGTCGGGCTCGAGTGGATCGCGCGGCACGAGCGGGAGCTGACGGCATACGCGCTCGAACGCCTCGAGCCGTTCGTCGCGCGGGGTTTGTCGATCTACGGCCCGACTCGGGCCGCCGATCGCTCCGGCGTGATCTCGTTCAACTTCGCCGACATTCACGCCCACGATCTCGCCTCGATCCTCGATACCGAAGGCGTCTGCGTCCGGGCCGGCCATCACTGCACGATGCCGTTGATGGAACGCATGGGCTGGCCCGCGACGGCCCGCGCGTCGTTCTATCTCTACAATACGGAACGCGACGTGGATCAGTTCGCCGACGGACTCGAGCGCGCGGCCGCAGTATTTAAGATCGCGTAACCGATGGACGATTTTTACAAGGAATACATCCTCGATCATTATCGTAACCCGCGCAATTTCGGGATGCTCGAAGCGCCGGACGCGACCTTCGAGGATCTCAATCCGCTCTGCGGCGACCGTATCCGGTTCGATCTACAACTCGACGCGCAGGATCGCATAAGCGACGTGCGCTTCTCGGGAAAAGGTTGCGCGATCAGTCAGGCCTCCGCCTCGATGCTATCGGAATCGCTCAAAGGCGAATCGCTCGCGGACGTCGCCCGGCTCTCGAGCGATCGCGTGCTCGAGAACGTCGGAATCGGCATCAGCCCGGCGCGAATGAAGTGCGCGATGCTCGGACTCAAAGTCGTCAAGAGCGCGGCGCTCGGCGAACTCGCACGCCGGCCCGACGGCACTCCGAGCCTCGAACCATAGATCCGGCGTTCGTCGTCGATGCGGCTTGGCGACTCGCGGGCGCGATTACGCTCGCGTCGCTCGCTTTCATCGTCTGGAACGTCGGCACGCGCTCGCCGCTCGCGCTCGTGCACGACGTCCGCCGCTCGTTGCGCGCGCCGCGAGCGATCTTCCTCGGTCTGATCGCTTTCGCGATCGGCCTGATTTTCATCGTCGCGGCGCTCGTCCTCGTGCTGCCGGCCGTCGTCGATTTCGAGACCGATCTCTGGCTAACGCTCGTGCTCTTATTCCTGGTCGCGCTCGCGATCGAACTCCTCATCGGGCCCGACGTTCGCCGGCTCGCCACGCGCCAGGACCGTCCCGCAACGCGCATCTAAGCTCACGCCGCGGGGCGCTTACTGCTGCTTGTGACCCTCGACGCAGACATTCTGAATATCGAAGGCTTTGTAGGTCACCCAGCGGTACGTGCCGTGGTCGCGCACGTCGAGATAGAGGTGACGGTACGTCGCGCCGTCGGGCGCCGGCGGAATGCCGGCGGCGCGCACGCGCGCGTAACCGTCGCGCTCGCCGAACTGCTCGGCGCTCTTGGGCAGGACCAGGAGTTGGTCGTTCCAATAGGCGAGCGCGCCGTCTCCGGACTGCACCGCCGTTCGCACTTCGTTCTCGGTCGGGCGGTCGTCGAGCACGATATCGTTCGTCGAGGTCAAAACGCTGCGAATCCCCGTGATGCGCGCTTCGCGCGGACTGCAATGCGCGTCGACGCGAGCCGGGTCGGCGATGCCGGGCACGTGCGGCGCGCATGAGTAGCTCGCGGCGAGCAAGACGCCGGCGATGAGTGTCGAGCGCTCCCGCCTCATGGCGCGGGCGACGACGGAGCGGGCGGGGCGGTGCTCTGCGGCAGCGGCGGCGGTTTCGCGAGCGGCAGGCCGACCGGCGCGAGACCCGACGACGCGCCGGGCTGGATGATGTGCGGCGTGACGACGACGTAGAGATTCGTCTGCTGCTTCGTGGTGCTGACGTGGCGGAACAGCACGCCGATGATCGGTATGTCGCCGACGAACGGTAGTTTGCTCAGACTCCGCGTTTCGTTATCCTGCAACAGACCGCCGATGACGAAGGCCTCGCCGTCGCGCACCGAAGCGAGCGTGCTCGTCGTGCGTTGACTGATTTGCGGCGCACCCTGCGTATAGCCGGTAACGCTCGAGACGTCGGAATAAATGTGCGACGTCACGACGCCGTCCGAGCTCACGCGCGGCGCGATCTGCAAGTTGACGCCGACGCTGACGTAATTGACTTGACTCGAAACGCCGACGTTGGCGGCCGTTACGGAAGTGAAGATCGGAATCTGATCGCCCGTGAGGATCGACGCCTGCTGACCGCTCTGCGCGAGGATGCGCGGCTTGGAGAGCACGCGGCCGTTCCCTTCGGTGATCTGCGCGTAGAGGTCGGCGCCGAATGAGAAACCGCCCTGACCGGTTTGCAAGCTGTGCACCGTGTAACCGTTGGTGCCGGTCGTGGTGCCGGTGCCCGAAGTCGAATTCGCGCCGTTCACGACGACGCCGCTGCCGTCGGGGGAGAAGTCGAGTCCGACGTTGCGTGCCGCCGTATCGCTGAGTTCGACGATCTCGCATTCGAGCAGCACGCTCGGCACGGGGATGTCGAGCCGGTCGATCATCGCGCGCAGCGGATCGATGACGTCGGGCGTGCCGGTTAAAATAATTGCGTTGAGGCGGCGATCGATCGCCACGTTATCGTTGAGCCGCTGCGCGAGACCGCCCGCGGCGCCCGCGGCGCCGAAACCGCCGAACGACTGCGGTTGCGGCTGCGCCGCGGCGAAGCCGCCGTTGCCGCCGATCGTGTTTCCGCCGAGCGACGAAGCGCCGATGCTGCTTTGCGTCGGCGTGAACGTATCGTTCGTCGTCACGCTCGAGCCCGCGACCAGGACGCCCGCGATTTCGCTGACGTCGGCATATTTGAGCAGGATCAATTCCGTTTGCGAATTCGAACCCGGAACCGGGACGGCGGCGGGGGTCGCGCCCGGCAGCGCCGTCATCATCGAAGTCGCGAGTCCGGCGGCGCGCACGCGAACGCCGGAGGCGCCCGTTAAGTGCAGCGCGACGCTGCTCGAGGTACCCGTTTGCGCGATCGACACGCTGCCGATCGGACCCGTTCCGGCAACGGTCGGCGGGAGTTGCGGCCCGACTTGCGCGCCGTCGAAGATCACCGCCGTCTCGGGCGTGCCCGCACCGACGACGTGATACGCGGCCGGCCCTCCGGCAAAGGTAACGGTTACCTGCGCCCCGCCGCTGGGTTGCGCGTCGACGCGAACGCCGGCAATCGTCGATGCGGCTAAGGCCGGCAACGACGCTTGAAACGAGAACAAGATTGCTACCAGTGCGGCGAGGACCCGCACCGTTCCTAAAGACATACGCGAACGTCTATCGCTGCCGGGGATAAGAGACCTTCCCGCCGGGCAAATCGTGATCCTCAGGAAGCGCACGCCGCTCGAGCGCCGCCGCTATAGTTTAGGGCTTAACTATCGCATGCGCCGTGATGATCGCGGCCCCCGTCTCCGTTTTATGGACGGTATACTGACCGAAATAGGGACCGCTTGCTGTTTGCAGTTGCACACTTACGAGTGCGTCATCGTTGGCCGCGCTATGCGCGTCGATGCGGCCGACGCGTGTCTGAGAATCGATAACGCCCGACTCCGTTACATTAGCGTCTTTCGCATCGCCGAGCGCGGCATGAGCGCTATCTTCATCACCCCGCTTTACCGCTTCGATATATTGTCGCACGACGGCCGCGGAAAGTTTAGCGAACGCAGAATCCGCTTCGGTTTGCGCGCCCGCCGGAGCC
>CAXUFI010000103.1:0-8377 GCA_964250245.1 uncultured bacterium | reverse complement strand
TTCCAAAGCCAACATCGACCGCATCGAGAACGATCTCGCGCAGACGATCGCCCAGCAGCGCAACGGCATCACGCCGCTGGCCGTCGGGACCTCAGAACCGCCGCCCGATATCAAACGTTACGGGCCGGCGATCGCCGCCTTCGACGTGGGCGACGAGCGGACGCATCACGGCCTGTGCGATCCGGTCAAGCAATGGGACGCGGGCGGCTACGATTACTATTACGTCGTGTGCAACGTCCGTTTCTCCGACGGTACGATGCAACGCGAATCGGTGCCGTGGCCCGTGCGTTTCGAGCCGAGCGACGATCCCTTTAGCGGCACCGCCGGCCGGGATTTGCCGCTCGCCATGCCGCTGCCCGGCTGGCACGCCGACCCCGGCATCTATATCTCGAAAGAGTTACGCGAGTACGCCCACGATCACGGCGTGAACATCTAGGATCACGCGTCTTCGCCTTCGGAGCGACGATCGATCTCTTCCGCCAATTGCACCCGCTTGAAATCGAGCTGCGTTTGCAACGCGCGCATCGTCGTGTTCTCGATTTCGCCCCGGTCGCGCATCCCGGCGAGTACCGCGTTCTGCACCGCGAGCAACTCCTCTTCGGCACGGTACAGCGTCCGCACTTCGCCCGTCGCCGCTTCGTCGAGAACGTGCTTTTCATAGCGCTCGCGTAAGACCGTCGCGGCGCCGGACTCGACCCGGCCCTCCGCCACCAGCCGTTCGAGTTCGCGCAGGGACGCCTTGGTCGCGGTCAGGAGCGCTTGGTCTTCCTCCGCCGTCTCCCCTTCGTCGCCGCCCACCCGAAGGACGCGCAACACGGCCGGCAGCGTCGTCCCCTGCACGACGAGCGTCGTTAGGATAACGCTGAACGTCAAGAAGATCAGCAGGCTGCGGTGCGGGAAGGGGACGCCGTGCGCGAGCGTCGTCGGGATCGCGAGCGCGGCCGCGAGCGAGACGCCGCCTCGCATCCCGCACCAGGAGAGCACCGCATAGATTCTCCAGGGCGGGATGTGTGCGCGGCTTCGTACGTAGCGGTCGAACGGGTACGCGAACGCCATCATCCAGAGCACCCGGAGGCCGACGATCGCCGCATTGACGGCGACGGCGTAGCCGAAAAGCGCGAGCCAGGTGTCGCCGCGTAACGCCGCCGCGATCGGACGCAGTTGCAGTCCGACGACGATGAAGATCGTCGCGTTGAGGACGAAGATCAGCACGGCCCACGCGCCGCGATTGAGAATTCGCGATTTGGGTTCGATCTCGCGCGGCGCGAAGCGCGCGACGTAGAACCCGGTCGTAATCGTCGCCAGCACGCCCGAGAGGCCGAGATGTCGCGCCGGGATATAGGCGATGTAGCCGGCGAGCAGCGTCAGCAGCACTTCGAGCATCGACTCCCGGACGACCAGGAACGCGCGAACGATCGCGAACCCGACGGCGAGGCCGAGCGCGACCGAGGCGACGCACGTCCAGACGAGCCGCAACGCCGCTTCGGGCAGCGAGAAGCGGCCGCTCGTCGCGGCTTCGAGCGCGACGGCGAAGAGTACGAGCGCGCTGGCATCATTGAGGAGGCTCTCGCCTTGCACGATGGCGCGGATCCGCTGCGGGAGCTGCATCCGTTCGGCGATCGCGACGAAGGCGACCTCATCGGTGGGCGCGACGACCGCGCCGAAGGCCGCCGCCGCCGCCCACCCGAGACCCGGTACGAGGCCGTGCGCGACGAACGCGACGCCGGCCGCGGTGACGATGACGAGTCCGAGGGCGAGCCGTAAGATCGGCGTGGCGAAGATGCGAAAGGCGCGCGTCGGAGCCCCGACGGCTTGCGAATACAGCAGCGGCGGCAGGAAGATGACGAGAATGAGATCCGGCGGAATGCTAACGGCCGGAATGCCGGGCACGAAGCCGATCGCGAGCCCGGCGACGACGAGGACGATCGGATAAGCCACGGCGATGCGGTTCGCCAGCAGCACGAGCGGGATCGCGGCCGCAAGCAGCACGACGATGAGCTCGAACGCATTCACAGCGGGTTCGTACCCGGGCCCATCGTGCTTCATCGCGAAGGGGCGCGGGGGTGCTGCGACAGATGCGAACGGACGGGGTACGAAACGATCATGCGTGAACGCGAACTCGGGCGTAGCGGCCTCAACGTCTCGGAGCTCGGCCTCGGCTGCATGGGCATGTCGGAGTTCTACGGCACGGCGGACCGGGCAGCGTCGATCGCGACCATCCACCGGGCGCTCGATCTCGGGATCACGTTCCTCGATACGGCCGATATGTACGGCCGCGGCGCCAATGAAGAGCTCGTCGGCGAAGCCGTCGCCGACCGGCGCGACCGGGTGGTGCTCGCGACGAAATTCGGTAACGTGCGCGGCCCGGACGGCAAGCCCGCCGGCGTTAACGGCACGCCCGCCTACGTGCGCTCCGCTTGCGAGGCCAGTCTACGGCGGCTCAAGCTCGAAACGATCGATCTGTATTACCAGCACCGGGTCGATCCGAAGGTGCCGATCGAAGAGACCGTCGGCGCTATGAGCGAACTGGTCACCGCAGGCAAGGTGCGCTACCTCGGACTCTCCGAAGCCGCGCCGGAAACGATCCGCCGCGCGTGTGACGTGCATCCGATCGCCGCGCTGCAAACCGAATATTCGCTCTGGTCGCGCGACGTCGAAGCCGACATCTTGCCCACCGTGCGGCGGCTCGGGATCGGCTTCGTCGCCTACAGTCCCCTCGGGCGCGGCTTCCTGACCGGCGCGTTTCGCTCGCCGGGCGATCTCGCTCCCGACGATTGGCGACGGATGAACCCGCGTTTTCAAGACGAGAATTTCGCGAAAAATTTAGAGCTCGTGGCGGTCGTTGCGGAACTCGCGCGCAAAAAACGCGCGCGGCCGTCGCAGATCGCGCTCGCCTGGCTTCTCACGCGCGGCAACGACATCGTGCCGATCCCGGGCACGAAACGGGTGAATTACCTCGAAGAAAACGCGCGCGCGGTCGACATCGAACTCGAACCCGCCGACCTCGCGACGATCGAGAGCACGTTCCGGCCCGGGGTCGCGTCGGGTTCGCGCTACCCGGAAGCGGCGATGGCCGCCCTCAATCGCTAAGGCGCGTTCGACGCCGGCGCTCTACTGGGCGCTAGCCACGTTAGCGCTCGGGGCGGCGCCGTTGCCGCCCAATCCGAATCTCACCTTAACGGACACGGCTTTAAGCATCGTGGACCGGGCGGGCCGGATCGTATCGACGGCGACGTTGTGTCCGGGCTACCAATTCGCTCAGCTCGGGATCCCGGGCCCCAAACTCTCGCCCGATCAGCACTGGATCCTCATCGACGTTCTCGGTCCGTACCAGCCGGGGAACGTCGCGCGCAACCACGCGATCGTCGATGTTCGCGACGGCCGACTGATCACCGCGCCGGACTTTCCGCGGTACCTCGGCGTCCCGGCGACGCTGCAATCGCTCGAATGGGCGAGCGGCGAACGCGCGACGTTACGCTATCACGACGGCAAAACGGCGGCGCTGCACGATCCGCCGCTCGTGCCGTTCCCCGAACGTCCCTGTACGCTGCCGACGATTCGTTGACCGCGGCGCGCGCGAAGCATGGTCGCCGCGCGCGCGGTGCGAACAGCGCCGGGTGAACAGCATCGAAGAGCTCTTGCGGCTGCCGTCGCCCGCCCCCAAACCTCAGTCGCTCGCCTTCGACGGCACGCTGCTCTGGATGGGCTCTCGCGAAACGCGCCGCCTATACGCGCTCGATCCGAATATGTGGATCGTCCGTGAAGAAGCCGCCGCTCCGGGCACGCCGTGGGGTTTGACGGTCGTCGGCGATGAGTTGCGGGTGCTCTGCGGCGAGACCGCGGAGGATAACCGCATCGTGCGCCGGTTCATCCCCGGCCACGGCTTTAAATCCGGCGAAGCGATCGCCTGTCCCGACGACACGGGCTCGCAACTCGCTTACGACGGCGACCGGCTCTACGTCAGTCAGTTTTATAAGCGCCGAATTTTATCGCTCGACGAGCACGGCGCGATCGGCTCGATCGTGAACGTGCCGCACGACATCTGCGGTCAAGTCATCGTCGGCGGTCTGTTTTACTTAATAACCACCGACGATGAAAAAGCGGGCGACTACTATCTGACGTCCGTCGATGCCCGCAGCGAGCCCGCGCTCACAGCCGATCTGCTTCGCATCGGTTTTCCGGCCCGCGCGCTCGCGTTCGACGGCGAACGCTTCTGGACCAACCACCGCGAAGCGGACCAGATCGTCGCCTTCAGGCCCACTTTCTGACCGTCGGCGCCTCGCTGCGGCGCTCGACCGGGAGCACGACGGAGACGGTACAGCCGCGTTCGTCGACGCACACCCCCGGCGGCCCGATCAGCGCCGAGATGAGAAAGAGGCCGCGGCCGCCTTCGGAACTCCCCGGCGGCAAGGCGATCCGTAACGCGAACCCGGGCCCGGCGTCGTGCACGGCCAAGTGCGGCCGTGCTTTCGTCCAGTCGAGCGTTACCGTAATCGTACCGCCGGGTCCGTGGCGCAAGGCGTTGCTCAGTAATTCGGAGAGCGCGAGCGCACAAGCGTCGTAATCGGCGTGCTGTTCGCCGTGCTCGCGCAAGAAGCGCAGGACGCCGGAGCGAGCGACGTGGAGGCTCGGAAGGTCGTCCGCGACGACGGACCAGGAGTCATTCACCACGGGTAAATACCCACTACCACGAACGGTTAATCCTAATTATTAACCAATAAT
Source organism: uncultured bacterium (assembly GCA_964250245.1). Classification (GTDB taxonomy): domain Bacteria; phylum Vulcanimicrobiota; class Vulcanimicrobiia; order Vulcanimicrobiales; family Vulcanimicrobiaceae; genus CAXTIY01. Next base: position 3,655 of record CAXUFI010000103.1, on the reverse strand, counting down.
TTTCGCTCCTTCCGCATGGTAAGGATGGCAGCGCTCCGCAGGCGCTAGCGCCGTTAGCGGGCCGTCCGCGGCGCCGATTTAAACACCCGGAATAACAGTACGAGCGACGGTATCACGAGTATTGCGCCGCCGGCCGTCAGCCAGAGAAAAGCGGTGAGCGTCTCGGCCGGCGCCGCCGCGGCCGTAACCGTCCAGGCACCGGGCACGATGTACGGCGCTTGGGAAGCGTACCAGCCGGCGAGGATCGCGACCGTTTCCAACGCGACGGCGGCGCGCGCGAGAGCGTAGCGCTTCGCGATCGATGCGAACAGAACCACCGTCCCGAGCGCCATCGCGATGGCGATACCCGGCAACGATTGCGGCCGCGCGAGGGCCGCGAGTACGTGCGGGGCGGTGGCGCGGGCCGCCGCGCGCGCGCGCGCACCGGGCCCGGCGAGGACGACCGTCGCGGCGATCGCCCGGCCCCGAAAATCATCGCGAAGCGCGGCTTCCGTTTCGAGGGTTAAGAAGACCGCGGCGATTTGCGCGCACAGCGCGACGGCGAGGAACCCGATGCAGAGCGCGAACGGCGACGTCCACGCGTATTCGCCGACCGTCAGCCCGCCGACCGCGGTGCCGAAGAAGAACGGCGCCGTCACGCTGGCGATGCCGAACACGTGTCCCCACACCTGCGAGAGGAGCGCGTCGGCATCGCTTTGCGCGCGAAACGCGTAGGCGGCGCCGCGGAGGATGATACCGACGAGCACGAACGTCAGCGGCGCATAGAGCCCGACCGAGATGGCGGCGAACGCCGGCGGAAAACACGTAAATAAAAGAACGATCAGAAAGATAAGCCAGACGTGATTGGTCTCCCACACGGGCCCGATCGCGTGGCCGATGACGTCCTGCTGTTCCCGTCGCCGCGGACCCGTCGCCAGCACGTCCCAGACGCCGCCGCCGAAATCGGCGCCGCCGAAAATCGCATAGAGCGCGACGGCGAGCAGCGCTACGGCGGCGACGGCGGCGACGAGCGCTTGCGACGTCATAATGAGCGCGGCTGCGCGAGTGCGCCCGCCGGCGGCTCCGCTTGCTGATCGCCGTGAATCCGTAAGAGCAGCCACGCGAGCGTCGTCGCGAGGAAGAGATAGAGCAGCGTGAAGCCGTAAAACGCGAGGTCGAGATTCGGGGCGGACGTGACGGCGTCGCGCGTGTGCAGGTAGCCCGTGACGATCCACGGTTGACGGCCTTCTTCGGTTACCATCCAGCCCGCTTCCATCGCGGTGAACGCGAGCGGCCCGCCCAGTACGAGCGCCCGCCGCAACCAAAGCGCGGGCGCGCTCGCGCCCGCGCGGGTCGTAACGGCCCAGGCCGCGGCCAGCGCCAGCAGGAGACTGCCGCAGCCGACCATCGTATCGAACATGAGGTGCACGGGCAGCACGACGGGCTCATCGGCTCGGGGAAAGGCGTCGAGTCCGCGTACGACGGCGTGCGGGTTCTCGAAAGCGAGGATACTGAGGACGTACGGGATCCGCAGCGCGTAGCGCGTCTCGCGCGCCCGCTGATCGGGGATGCCGCCGATCTGTAAGGCCGCTCCCGTCTCGGTCCGGAATTGGCCTTCCATCGCCGCGAGCTTCACGGGCTCGCGGTGCGCGTCGAAGCGCGCCGATACGTCGCCCGCGACGAGCTGCAACGGGATCGCGACCGCGCCGACGAGCATCGCGACGCGCAGCGCCGCCAGCGCGTAGCGATTCGCCGGCTCGCGCAGGAGCGTGAACGCATAGACCGCCGCTACGGCAAAGCCCGAGAAGACGTAGGCCGAGAGCGTCGTGTGCACGACTTCGGTCGGCATGGCCGGGTTGAAGATCGCCTGCAGCGGATGGATGGCCGCGGGCTCACCACGAACCACGGTAAAGCCGGCGGGGGTGTTCATCCACGCGTTGACCGCCGTTACGAAAGCCGCCGAGAGCGCGCCCGAAACGACGATCGGGATCGAGCAGAGCCAGTGCTGCAGGGGCGAGAGCCGCTCCCAACCGTAGAGATAGATCCCGACGAAGATCGCTTCGATGAAAAACGCGAAACCTTCCGCCGAGAACGGTACGCCGATGACGGCGCCCGCGTGCTTCATGAACGCGGGCCAGAGCAAGCCGAGTTCGAACGACAGCGTCGTCCCGGAAACGGCGCCGATGGCGAAGAGCAGCAGCATCGCGCGCGACCACGTCCGCGCGAGGCGATAGTAGTTCGGGTCTTTCGTTCGCAGCCACAGGCCTTCGACGACGAGCAGCAACATCGGTAAGCCGACGCCGAGCGCGGCGAAAATGTAATGGAAGGCGAGCGAGGTGCCCATTTGCGCTCGGGCGGCGGCGAGGTGATCCACGACGTTATCGTAACGCCTTTCCCGCGCGGCTCGTGCGCGAACTGTCGCAACCGGCCGGACCGCGGCAACAACGCGCGTCAGCCGTCCCAACCGCCGGCGCGCGCGTGCGCGATCATCTCGCGCATCCGCGGATGATCGCCCGCGATCGTCTGCTCCCAATCTTCGAAGCGCGGCACGCGCTCGCCGACGAGAAACGTAAAGTAGTAAACCGAAAGCGGTCCCAGGAACGCGAATTGCGAGCGCAAGGCGGCGGCGAGCTGGTCGTAATCCGCGAAACCGCGCAGGTACGATGCGAAGCCGCCGTACTCACGATCGAGACGTACGAGCGTCTGAGCGTTCGCGATCGTCGCGACGATCTTCTTGCGCGTGCGCACCACGCCGCCGCCCGTCATGATGCGCTCGACGTCGGCGTCGCCGTAATGCGCGACGCGCACCGGATCGAAGCCGTCGAAGGCGCGCAGGTACGCGTCCCACTTCGACTCGATGAGCTTCCACGAGAGCCCGGCTTGAAAGATCGCGCGCGACATGACCGCGAGGTAACCCGCCAGCGTCTCAGGCACCGCCCGCTCGGGGATCGCCATGGCTACACCGAGAGTTCGCGCACGCGCCGCGTCAGCTCGGCGAGCCGCTGCGCGCGGTCGCGGCCGGCGGCGACGAGCGGTTCCCCGAAGCGTAGGGTGACGTCGAACCGGTCCGAGCGCCGATACGCCAGGCCCGCCGGCACGATCGGCACGGGGACCCCGGCGAGCCGTTCCGCCCGAGCGGCGAGCGCGAAGGTCCCCGACCGGAACGGCAGGTACGCGCCGTCGTCGGCCTTACGGGAACGGACCGGATCGATCGTCGGATGGCCCTCGGGAAAGACGACGAGTGTATCGCCGCGAGCGAGCAGCCGCGCGCCGAGTTCGAGCGCGGAGCGCGTGTACGGCAACACCTCGTGCGGATGGAAGGCGCTCGAACCCGGCGGATCGAGGTTCTCGGGCCGCAGCGCCACGGGCCATTCCGCCAGCCGGCAGAGCGTCTCCATGACCGCGCGTTCCCAAGCCGTTCGCGTCCAGTCCAGCGCGACGAAGAAGTAGGGCGTGCGCGGCAAGGCGCGCACGAGCGCGACGCCGTCGTGAAGGTGGTGGTAGTGCCGGGCGGCGATGAGCGCGGGGCCGTGCGCCGGCACGTGTTCGAGGCCGGCGACGCGTAAGCGCACTTCGCGCCGCATATTGTAATTCGAGATGGCGCGCACCGCGAGCGTCCCGACGAGACTCATGCCGGGAGCGGACGGCCTCGCGGCGCGGGCCGCAGCGCGAAGGC
>CAXUFI010000102.1:0-8442 GCA_964250245.1 uncultured bacterium | reverse complement strand
GCAATCCACGTCGCGGAACACGTCATCTTCCTAGCCTCGGCCACGATCTTCTGGATGCCGCTGCTCGCCGTCGCGCCCGCGCCGCACGCGCCGTCGCATCCCGTGCGCTTGCTGTCGGTGTTCCTCGCGCTCCCAATGAGCGCGTTCCTCGGTTTTGCCTTCTACGTGACGAATCACGTCCTCTACGCGCACTATGCGAGCGGCGCGGACGCGCTTAGCGATCAGCGCGATGCTGGGGCGCTCATGTGGCTCGCCGGCGGGGCGCCGCTCTGCGTCGCGCTGCTGTGGCTCGTCGCCGACTGGGGCGCCCGCGAACGGCGCTTCGCCGCGCTCGCCGACGGTTCGCCGCAATGACGATCGTCCTACGTCTCGCGACCCTGCTGTTGACGATCGTGCCGCCCGTACCGCAAGCCGCGCCGCCGGCGGCAACCGTGGCCGGGAACACGGACGGCCGGACCGCGTACGTCCAGCATTGCGCCGCCTGTCATGGTACCGATCTACGCGGCGGACCCAACGCACCGACGCTGCGCAGCGTCGGCGCGGCCGATATCGATTTCTGGGTTGGGACCGGGCGTATGCCGGCCGCCGTGCCGTGGATCCAGGTCGACCATCGCGGTGCGCAACTGCCGCAAGCGACGATCTCCGCGATCGTCGCCTACGTCACGGCCGTCGCGCCCGGCGGCGAGCCGATCCCCGTCGTCGACTCCGCAGGCGACGCGGACCGCGGCCGCGAGCTGTTTCGGCAGAACTGCATGCACTGTCACGGCGCGGATGCCGGCGGTGCGTCGATCGGCGGGACCGATTGGGCGCCGACCTTGCGCCGCGCGTCCGTCACGCAGGTTGCGGAAGCCATCCGCGTCGGACCGGGCGAGATGCCGTCGTTCGGCGAGCAGCAGTTGAACGCGAGCGACGTCGACGACATCGTCGCCTACATCTCGCAACAGCGGGCGGCAGGCGGCGCGACGGGACCGCCCTTCGCGAGCAGCGGGCCCGTCCCCGAAGGGCTTCTCGGCTGGCTCGCCGCCTTCGCGCTCGCGATCTTCGCCTACGCCTTCTCCGTACGACCGAAAGCAAAGGTATTATGATTCGCCTTCGTACCGTACTCGCTGCCGGCGCTTTCGGGGCACTCCTCGTCGCCGGCGGCCCGCGCGCGCACGTTTCGACGAGCGCGGCGGACGATGCCTTTCCGGAAGTGACCGACGCACGGCTGCTCGGCGCGCAAACGGACGACGGCTGGCTGATGTATCTGCGCAACTATGCGGGTGAAGGCCATGCGCCGTTCGACGAGATAAACGCGCGCAACGTCGGTCAATTACAGGAAGTTTTCACGCACGACGTCAGCATCCCGCAGGGCTTCGAAGCGCCGCCGATCGTCAACGGGCGGACGATGATCGTCACGACGCCGCTCGATCGCGTCTACGCGCTCGACGCGACCGACGGGCACAAGTTGTGGGAATACGATTATGCGGTTCCGCACCGTGCGCTGCGAACGATTTGCTGCGACGACGTCAATCGCGGCGTCGCGCTCTACGGCACGAACGCGTACCTGGCGACGCTCGATAACCACGTCGTGGCGCTCGACGCGCGCAGCGGCAAGGTACAATGGGATAAGCAGATCTATCCGTTACCGGGCGAAGGCTATGCGATGACGCTCGCGCCGCTCGCGGTCGACGGCAAGATCGTCGTCGGCGAGAGCGGCGGCGAGTACGGCATACGCGGCTTTATCGCGGCGCTCGACGCCCACACCGGAAACGAGATCTGGCGGCGGTACACGATCCCGGCCCCGAACGAGCCCAACGGCGGGACGTATCCCGGACAGACGTATCTTCACGGCGGTGGCGGCGCCTGGCTTACCGGCACGTACGACCCGCAAACGCGGACGCTCCTATGGGGCGTCGGTAATCCGTCGCCGTGGTTCGCGCCCCGCCGCCCCGGCCGTAACCTCTATAGCGATTCCGTCATCGGACTCGATATCGCGACGGGCCGCGTCAAGTGGTACTTCCAATCGACACCGAACGATTCGTGGGATTACGACGCGACCAATACGCCGGTGCTCGCGGATGTAAAAATCGCCGGGAAAACGCGCAAAATCTTTTATCAGGCCGGCCGGAACGGCTGGTTCTACGTCGTGGACCGGACGAACGGTGCGCTGATTTCGATGACGCCGTTCACGAAGACCACGAGCGTCGTCGGCTACGACCGGGCGCGCCGGATCGGGCTTACGAATGCGGCTAAACGTCCGAAACTCGGGCGCGCCGTTTTCACGTGCCCCGCTTTCTTCGGCGGCGACAATTGGTATCCGTATACGTACGATCCGCAGACGGGCTACGCGTATGTGGCGACGATGCACACGTGCATGTACATCAAGGGCAGCCCGGCGAAACCGTACCAACCCGGCGCCGACTACGCCGAAGAGTCGTTCCAAGTCGAGCACGTGCCGGGCAGCACGCAATTCGGAGAATTGCAGGCGATCGACGTCGCCACCGGCCGCCGGATGTGGGGGCTGCGGACGACGCTGCCTTGGAATGACGGCTCGACATCGACCGACGGCGGTCTCGTCTTCAGCGGCACGCCGGACGGCAAGTATTACGCCTTCGATGCGAAGACGGGGAAGGTGCTGTGGATGCATCAGCTCCGCTCGGGGATCATCGGCGTAACCTCGACGTATCGCGTCGACGGGAAGCAGTACGTCGCAATCCAATCGGGCTGGGGCGGCGTCTCGCCCTTCTACGGCGGCAAGAAAATGCTGCCGCTCTTCCGGAATATCCCGCTCGGCGGCCGGCTCTACGTCTTCGCTCTGCCGGGCAACGTCGCGGCGCGATGAACCGCTTCGTCGTCGCACTCGCCGTCATGGTGGCGCTCGGGATCGGTTCGATGACCGTCGCGGCGACGCCCGTCTCCTATACGAAGGATCAAGCGTGGCAAGGCCGCGTCACCTACTACGAGCATTGCGCCGAGTGTCACGGCGGCGGTCTCGAAGGGAAGTTCGGACCGGCACTCGCCGGCGGCGACGACCGCACGCAGTACGAGTCGGGCAGCGCGGTGTACGCCTATTATTCGGTGTCGATGCCGCACGGTAATCCCGGCGCGCTTTCGACGGCCGAGTACGTCGACATCATGGCCTTTCTCTATCAGCAGCACGGCCGGCCCGCGGGCACGCGCCCGTTAACCGTGCAAACGATCGCCGCGGACGCGCAGCCGCTCGGGCCGTAACGCAGCCTCTTGCCGGCGCGATACGGCGTCGCAATAACACTCCGGCATCACCTAACGTCGGAGGATCTTGGCATTGGTCGGTTCGGTTTCCACGGAGCGCGCTTCTCGCGCGCTCGAATTCGGCTTATATCGTGACGGCGATAATAATCTCGACGAAGTTCAGGCGCTTACGATAGCGCAAGCGGTCCAAACGAGCAAAAGCGATCGCTCGATCGAATTCACCGTCGAAGACACGACGGCGCGGCGCGGTTTCGAACCGGCACGCGAATTGCGAACCGAAACGTACGGGATCGCCGACGGCCGGCTTTCCAAGGAAATCGACATCTCGCCGCCGCGCGACATGTCCGCGCGCAGCGAGCTCGCTTCGTTCGTCGCTCGCACGCTCGACGACGCCGAGAAAAGCAATGCGAAGCAAACATGGATCGACCTGATCGATCACGGCGGCGGAGACGGCGGCGGCCTGCAATCCGATCACGGCGACGCGCGCATCATGCGCGAAGACGATATCGCCGGCGCCATCGCGGACGGGATCGTGCGCCACGCGCAGGAGCACCCCGAAGACGCGGGGCGCAAGGTCGACGGCGTCGTCGCGAATCAATGTCTGATGGCGACCGTCGCGTTCTCGTCCGCGCTCTCGCACGCGGGCGTTACCTACCTCGCCGCGAGCCCCGAGACGATGCTCGCCCCCGGCGTGCCGACGAGCGTGGCCCACGACATCGCGAGCCACCTCGACGATCCCGCCGCCATGGCGAAGGGCGTCACCGATACGACGATGGACGAGCTCTACGGGCCGCGCGACGGCGGCTTCGCCCCGGCCGCCGCATTCGACGTGATCGATCTCGATCCGAAGAAGACGAGCGCCGTCGCGGCCTCCATCCGCTCGCTCGACGCTGCACTCGTCGCGGCCGCTTCCGATCGTGCAATGCGCTCCGCGATCCGTGAAGACGCGCGAAACGTGGACGGCATGGTCCGCTTTCCGGAAGGCGATACGATGCCGTGGCGCGCCGACCGGCCGGCGATCGCCCTCTATCGCGAGCTATCGCAGGATGCGCGGCTGACGCCGGAAGTACGGGCGGCAGCGCTGCACGCGGGCGTCGCCGTCGCGGCGACCGTCCTCGCGCATCGCGAGAGCAGCGACTTCGCACCCTTCAACGACGCCGACTATTCCGACGCGTACGGCCCGACGGTGCACTTCCCGGTCTCCCACAAGCAAATCGACACGTGGGCGAAAGACGGCATCAGCGAAACCGATAACGCCTTCTACAAGTCGGTGGGCGCCGCCGATTTCGCCAAGGCGATCGCCTAGCGAGGCGCTCGCGCCCCCCCAAGCGATACGAAGCTCGCGCGGCGCCGCTACAGCACCAGCACCGCGCGGGCTTCGATCTCACCGGCTTTGAGTTGCCGCAACGCTTCGTCCGTCTGCTCGAGCGGAAACGTTTCGATCATGGCCTTCACGCTGCCGGTTGCGGCAATTTTGAGCACGACTTCCATCTCCCAACGCGAGCCGATTACCGAGCCGATAATCTGCTTTTGATCGGGGAAAAAAAACGGGCCGGCATCGGTGAACGTTCCGACGATGATCTTGCCGCCGGGCTTCGTTCCGGCGATCGCCTGGCGCAACATCGGTGTCGAGGGAGCGAACACGATCGAAACGTCGACGCCGCCGTCCTTTTTCAGTACTTCGCCCGCGTCGGCCACGTTCGAGTCGATCGTCCGGTAACAGCCGAGCTTCTCGGCCAACTGCAGGTGATTGCGGCCGCGCGCCACCGCGACCGTGCGCGCGCCGGTCAACGCGGCGAACTGCAGAACCATATGCCCGACGCCGCCGACGCCGTAGAGCGCCATCGTCTGTCCGGGTTGCAATTGCGCTTTCTGAACCGCTCCGTATGCGGTCACGCCGGGGCAGAATAAGGGGGCCGCTTCCGCGTCGCCGATCTCGTCCGGAATCTTGTAGGTGTGTAACGCGTAACCGAGCAGGTACTCGGCGTAGCCGCCATCGATCGTCTCGCCCGTAATTTGCTTGCGCGAACTCTGACAGAGCTGCTCGCGCGCGGTGAGGCAGAATTCGCAATGGCCGCACGTGGACCACAGCGGCTGAACGCCGACCCGATCGTTCACCGCGAGCCAATCGACGCCGCTGCCGAGCTTCTCGATCCGGCCGACGACTTCGTGTCCGGGAACGATCGGCGATTTTGCCGGCACGCCGTTCTGCACCCAGTCGCCCTCGATCATGTGCAGATTCGAGCGGCAAACGCCGCAGGCCGTAACCCGAATGAGAACTTCGCCCGGGCCCGGCTCGGGTACGGGCACGTCGCGCAAATGAAGGGGATGGGTTTCGAGCGGTCCGGGTGTGTCGAGTTGCATGGCGCGCATCATCGGTCTCCAATCGTCGGTCGTTGCTCCCGGCTAGCGCACGATATCGCCGCGCCGCCGTCGCTTCGGGCTCACAATTTCGTCGCTACGGCTGCCGCTTACTAACGGCACCCTTCCGCCGGCCCGTAAACAGTACCATGTTTCCCCCGCCGGACGCGCGAACCGGTGCGATCGTGCGGTACCTCGATAACGATGGCGTGTCTCTGGCCCTCGAGACTCGTGGCGCGGGTCCGCGCCGCCTCTTATTCGCTCACGGCTGGATCAGCTCGCGACGTATGTTTTACGACGTGTGCGCGAAGCTGGATGCGACGAATTACACGTTGCAATTGCTCGATTTCCGCGGTGCGGGCATGTCGGACCGGCCGGCCGCCGGATACGACCTCGAGGGCTACGCGAGCGATCTTCGCACGGCCATCGCCGCGGCCGGCGCTCCCGTCGACCTGGTCGCGCACTCGATGGGTGGCCGCGTGGCGCAATACGTGGCGCTCGCTCCGCCGCCGAACTTGCGGCGCCTCATCCTGATCGCGCCCGGAACGGCGAAAGCCATGCGTTCGAGCGAGCGACATCGCGCGCTGACGGAAGCGGCTTTCGGCTCGCGGTTGCGCATCGAACGATTTCAACGCGCGGCGATGACGCGCGACATTCGACCCGACGCGATGGAACGAATCATCGACGACGCGCTCGTTTCGCCGCGCGAGGCGTGGTTCGGCTGGTACGATGCCGGAAGATCGTTCGACTTCTCCGAACGGCTCGCAGAGATAGCGTTGCCGACGATCGTCATCGCCGGGGACGCGGATCCGCTCGTGCCGCCGGCTCGTTTGCGCGGCGAAGTCGCGCAGAAGATTCCGGGCGCCGTCATGATCGCGCTTCGCAACGTCGGGCATAACGTTCCCGTCGAAGCGCCCGAGGAAGTCGCGGGCATCATCGAACGAATCGACGGCTCGCAAGCGCGAGCCGGCTGACGGCCGCGCACGCCCGGATCACGCTTCGAAGGCGATGCGGTCGGGATAGATCGGGCGGTTGACGATCTGCTCGAGCGTGGCGGCGTCGGCGGTGAGCGCGAGTCCGCAGAAACGCTCGAAGTTTTCGCGCTCGGCTCGGCCTTCGGCAAAACGCGCGGTCGCCGTCAAGTCGATCCTCCTCGGCGCGGGCGAAAAGCGGACGAAGCGCCCGTCGTCGTCCGTGCCGGACTGGACGAGCCCGGCCTCTTCAAACGTGCGAATCGCGATCGCTACCGTCGAGCCGTCTACCATCTCGAGGTCGAGCGTCCGCGCCGCCTCTTCGTGCGCCATTCGAAGGACGTCGTCGCGCACGAGCGAGCGCAGGCCGCGATACACTTCGCGTAACACTTCGAGCGTGGGCGCGCCACGCGCGATGATGTAGTCGTTGATGCGGCGGTCGGCGTCGCCGTACAGCAGATGGATCGTCGCGTCGTCGCCGTCGCGCCCCGCCCGGCCCGCCATCTGGTTGAACTCGGTCAGGTCGAAATTCAGATGATAGAGTACGACGTTGCGAACGTCGGGAAGATCGATCCCCTCACCGAACGCCGACGTCGCGACGATTATCCGCACGGCGCCGCGCCGAAAGAGCTCTTCGACCCGGCCGCGCTCGGCCGTCGGAATACCCGCATGATAGAAGGCGACGCACGAACCGAAACGCGCGCGGAGGCGTTCGGCGATTTTCGAAACCTCGACCCGCGAGTTGCAGTAGACGATCCCTTTGCCGTCGCCGTCCAGCGTGCGCGCGAGATACGCCTGCTTATCCGCCGTGTTGCGCGCGTCGGAGACGTGCAAGTTTGCCCGAACGGTCGGATCGATCACCCAAGCGTCGATGCGCAGTTCCCGCCGGATCGCCTTGAACGCTTCCTCATTGGCGGTGGCCGTCAAGGCGAGGACGACGGGCGATCCGAGCGCCCCGATCAACGCGCCGAGTTCGCCATAGGCGGGCCGGTGACGCGATTCGAAAATATGATGCGCTTCGTCGACGACGACGAAGTGCGGACGATTCTGCGGTTGTAGGAACGCCTCACGGTGGAAACTCGCAAACTCCGGCGTAGCGAGGATGATGTCCCAGGCGCCCGTGACGAGCGCCGCATCGAGCGTCGCGCGCTCCTCACCGTCGACCGAGCCGTTCGCGCGCAAAATCCGCAGCTCGAACGCGTCGAGCCTGCGCTTGAGCGCCTCGAATTGGTCGTTCGCCAGCGCCCGCAGCGGATAGAAGATCAGCGTCTTGCCCGTTTTCGTCACCGCCGCCCGCGCCGCGGGGAGTTGAAAACAAAGCGATTTGCCACGGCCCGTGCCGAGCAGGGCCAGCGTGTTGCGGCCGGCGCTCAAGCGCGTCAAGACGCCTTGTTGCGCGGCGCGTAACGGACGGTCGCCGATTAGCGCGACGCGCAGTTCCTCGAGCGAGGCGGCGACCTCGGACGTCCGGGCAGTCGACGCCTGTCGCACGGGATGCTCTCGCCAAATAAAAATATTAACGCCGACGGAGCGGGCGCCGCCGCCCGTCACGCTCGCAACACGCGCCGCGTACCGTTCGCCCGCATCGATGTTGGGCGCGATGCGTCGCGCGATCTCGCGCCGTACGAAGCCGAGCGCGAGCGAGCCGAACCGCACGGCGACGGCATTGCCGTCGTGCGGATTGTCCGGTTCGCGGACGAGCCGCAGTTCGGTATCGGGAAGGAGCCCAGCGACCGCATCCTGGCGCCCCTCGAACGATACGCCGACGATCTTCGTGTAAAAGCTCTCCGCCTCGCCGATATTCGCATACCGCTCCCGGACGAGGAACTCGTCGCGCCGCGCGAAGAGCGTTGCAAGGAACTCTCGATCCCCGGACTCGGCGGGCCGCTGCGTAGCG
>CAXUFI010000101.1:0-8484 GCA_964250245.1 uncultured bacterium | reverse complement strand
ACGATAACGTCGTGATCGGCGACGTCGTATCGGCTCGCGCCCGCGTCGATGCGGTCGCCAAGGTGACGGGCAGCGCGCGTTTTACCGCGGAGCATGAGGTCGAGGGGCTCGTTTACGGTGTGCTCGTTCTCTCGCGCATCGCGAAAGGACGCATCGTCGCCATCGGCACGAGCGAAGCGGAGCACCTGCCCGGCGTACTCGGCATCATGACGCATGCGAACGCGCCGCGCGTGAACGGCGAGGTGACCGGCCGCGCGGGGCTCGACAAGCGTTTGCTGCTCATGCAAGACGATCGCATCGCCTTCGATCGTCAGCCCGTCGCGGTCGCGATCGCGACGACGCTCGAGGCGGCGCTCGAGGCCGCAGCCGCGATCGACGTCGTCTATGCTGCCGAAGAGCCCGTCGCCTCGCTCGAAGATCCGCGCGGCAGGCGGGTTCCGCCGACGAACACACCGCCCGGCGAGCCCGACGACATGACGCGCGGAAACGCCGGCGCCGCGCGAGCGGCCGCCGGCGTCGTCGTGGCCGCTACCTATCGAACCCCGATGGAACACCATAACGCGCTCGAACTCCACGCGACGATCGCGTCGTGGCAGCGCGACCGGCTGACGATCTACGATGCGACGCAAGGCGTCTTCGAAGAGCGCCGCAAGCTCGCGAGCGTCTTCGGCATCCCGCCCGAGCACGTGCACGTCATCTCGCCGTTCACGGGCGGCGGATTCGGCGGGAAGGGCTCCGTATGGCACCATCAGCCGCTCGCGGCGATGGCCGCGCGCTTCATCGGCCGGCCGGTGAAACTCGAACTCGCGCGCGATCACGTGTTCGGCACGACGGGACATCGGCCCGAAACGATTCAGCGCGTCGTCCTGGGAGCCGAGCGCAACGGCACGATCGTTTCCCTGGAACACGATATCACGGCGAGCACGTCCGCCTTCGATGACTGGATGGAGGCGTCGGGCGAGGTCACGACGATGCTCTATGCGATTCCCAACGTGGACATTCGCCATCGCATGATCCGCACGAACGTCAACACGCCGACGTTCATGCGGGCGCCGGGCGACGCGACCGGCACGTTCGTGCTCGAGGTGGCGATGGACGAGCTCGCCGAGCGGCTCGCCCTCGACCCGATCGAGCTGCGCTTGCGCAACTACGCGCAGACCGATCCGCACACGCGCAAGCCCTATTCGAGTAAGCGGCTGCGCGAGTGTTACGCGCGCGGCGCGAGTCTCGCCGGGTGGGAGCGGCGTTCGGCGCCGCGGTCGCTGCGCGAGGGGCGCGAGCTCGTCGGTTTAGGCATGGCGACGGGCGCCTATCCCGCCAACATCTTTAAAGCCGCGGCGCACGTGCGGCTCGAACCCTCCGGAAACGTTACGATCCGCAGCGGCACGCACGAGATCGGTCAAGGTTCGTATACGTCGCTTGCGGATATCGCTGCCGCGGAACTGAACGTCGATGCCGCCCGCGTCCGGATCGAGCTCGGCGATACGTCGTTCCCGCAGGCGATGAACAGCGGCGGTTCGACGACGATCGCGTCGGTCGGCTCGGCCATCGCGCTCGCCTGCCGCGAGATCCGGGCGAAGTGCGAACGCAGTCCGGCCGGCGAACGGAGCGACGGCATCGAGGCGTTCGCCGAGTTCGAAGGGACCGAAGAGCGTGAAAATTATACGTGTTACTCGTTCTGCGCGCAGTTCGCGGAGGTTCGCGTCGATCCCGAACTCGGGACCGTGCGGCTGCAGCGGCTCACCGGCGTTTTCGACGTCGGACGCGTCGTGAACGCGCGCTTAACGCACAGTCAATTCGTCGGCGGTATGACGATGGGAGCCGGCATGGCGCTCTTCGAACGCACGCGGCTCGATCCGCGTACCGGGCGCATCCTCAATGCGAATCTCGCCGAGTATCTCATGGCGACGAATGCGGATATCGGTACGATCGTCGCCGAGGCGGTCCCGTCAGAAGACGCCGTCGTTAATCCGCTCGGCACGAAAGCGGTCGGAGAGATCGGTATGTGCGGCGCCGCGGCGGCCATCGCCAACGCCGCGTACAACGCGACGGGTCAGCGGGTACGGGATCTGCCGCTCGGCGTGCTGCGAACGTTATCGTGAGCGGCACGATGGGCGTCCAGCTGCGCTCGCTGGTTACGCCCGGCGGAGAACTCGAGTTGTCGTTCGCCGACGTCGTCGCGGGCGAGCCCGGCGACGATGAGATCGTCGTCAAGATGCTCGCCGCGCCGATCAATCCGTCCGACATCGGACTCCTGCTCGGCGCCGCCGACGCCGGCTCCGCGCGGAGCTCCGAGCGAGCGGGGCGGCCGGTGACGACGCTGCGCGTGCCGGCGGCGGCCCTGCCGTCGATGTCGGCGCGGTTCGGGCAATCGCTACCCGTCGGAAACGAGGGTGCGGGCGTGGTCGTCGCGGCGGGCAGCTCGGACGAAGCGCAGGCGCTACTCGGTAAGGCGGTCGCGATCGGCGGCGGCGCGACGTACGCGCAGTATCGCACGGCCGGAGTCACCGCTGCCCTGGTCCTACCCGAGGGCGCGACGGCTACCGATGGCGCCTCGTGCTTCGTCAATCCGCTTACGGCGCTCGGCATGGTCGAGACGATGCGGGCGGAAGGTCATACGGCGCTCGTCCATACCGCGGCTGCGTCCAATCTCGGCCTGATGCTCGTCAAGATTTGCCGCCAGGACGGCATCGGGCTCGTGAACGTCGTGCGCAGCTCCGCTGCGGTCGAGCGATTACGTGCGAGCGGTGCGGCCCACGTCTGCGACAGTACGGCACCGACGTTCGAAGACGACCTAGCCGCTGCCGTCGGGGCGACCGGTGCCACGCTCGCCTTCGATGCGCTCGGCGGCGGTAGCCTCGTCGATCGCATTCTCAATGCGATGGAAGCCGCGGCGGCCGCCAGCGAACCCGGCACGAGGTATAGCCGCTACGGTACCGCCGTTCGCAAGCAGGCGTACATTTACGGCGGACTCGAGAGCGGTCCGACGGAGTTGCGTCGCGAGTTCGGGTACGCTTGGAGCGTCGGCGGCTGGCTGCTAACCTATTTTCTGGCGAAGACGCCCCCGGAGCGGCTCGCCGAGCTCAAAGCGCGCATCGCGGCCGAATTGAAAACGACGTTCGCGAGCGCCTACACGCGGACGCTGTCGCTCGCGGAGGTCCTCGAGCCGCAGAATATCACCGCCTACGCGAAACGCGCGACCGGGGAAAAGTACCTGATCGATCCGTCGCGTTAAGCGCTCTCCCGCTCGAGCGAAAGCCGTTCCTCGGTCGCGTCGTATTCGAACAGTTCGGCATAGCGGCCCCAATCGACCGCCGTCTCGAATTGCCGGCGCGCCTCCGCCGCCGGATAATATTCATCGAGCAAGTCGACGAAAAAATCGGCGCGCATAACGTTATTGTGCTTTTCGGTCAACGTCTTAACGATCGTCGCTACGATGGGCACGCGCTCGAGGGCCTGTTGACGGAAGATGTCTTTGGCACGCGCGATCGTCGCCGTGGCGAAATCGCGCCCGACCGGCGTAACGTTCACGCGCCCCTGTTCGACCGTCGCGAAGCCCAGCAGTGTCGCCGCTTCGACGATCGAGTAAAAATCGTCTACCGGCAGCGCCAGGCGCTCGGCGAGCCGCACGACTTCCTGATCCTCGCCGATGTCGACCATGAGTTCGAGGAGACCGCTGACGGTGCCGACCCGCACGTGCGGCAACGGGTGCGCGAGCGGTGAAGCGGCCTTGTTGCCGGCCGGCGCCGGCTCGCGCTGCGGCTCGCGCGTCGAGACCGTCATTGCCGGGTTCGTCATGACGGCGTAGAGATGTTCCGTAAGCAGTTTGAAGTTCTCATCGTTGCGGTCGTGGGGACGCGGCAATCCGATACGAATCTCGCCCCGAACGTGCCCGGGGTTCGCACCCAGTACGATGACGCGATCCGCTAGGAAGACGGCCTCTTCGATATTATGCGTGACGATCAGGAGGCTCTGCGCCGGAAAACTGCCGCTATTCCAGAGGTCGTCGATCTCGCCGCGCAAGTTCTCCGCGGTCAGCACGTCGAGCGCGCTGAACGGCTCGTCCAGGAAGAGCACCTTCGGATTGACGACGAGGGCGCGCGCGAAGCCGGTCCGCTGCTTCATGCCGCCGGAGAGCTCTTTGGGATAAGCGTTCTCGAAGCCGTCCAGTCCGACGAGGTCGATCGCCTCCAGGGCCCGGGCCGCGCGTTGCCGCCGCCTGACGCCCTGCGCCTCGAGTCCGAGCTCGACGTTCTCCTGCACCGTCAACCACGGCAGCAGCGCGAAGGATTGAAAAACCATCGCGACGTCGGGGTTGGCACCGTTTAAGGCTCTGCCGCTGCTGGTGACGCGACCGGTCGACGGCGGGATGAGTCCGGCCATAATCCGCAGCAGCGTGCTCTTGCCGCTGCCGCTGCGTCCGAGCAACGCGACGACTTCGCCCGCCGCCACGCTGACGCTCACGCGATCGAGCGCGCGAAATTCGCCTTTCCCTTCCGGAAGCGGAAACGTCTTGCCGACCTCGTCGGCGATGATAAGTTCCGTCATAGGCGGTACTTGTTCTCGGCAAGTGCGTACAGCCGCCGCCAAAGCAGACGATTGACGAGCACGACGTAACAACTCATTACCGCAACGCCGAGCGTGATGCGCGGCCAGTCGCCGGCGCCGGTCGCGGCGGCGATGTATGCGCCGAGCCCGGCCGCAGTGAGCGTCGTCGGTCCCCACGACACGACTTCCGAGACGATGCTCGCGTTCCACGCGCCACCGCTCGCGGTCACGCCGCCCGTGACCCACGCTGAGAAGATTCCCGGGATGATGAGCCGGCGCCAGCGTTTCCAGCCGCTGAGGCCGCAATCGGCGGCCATTTCGCGCAGATCGGTGGGGATGCTCTGCGCGCCCGCGATCGAGTTGAACAGGATGTACCATTGCGCACCCAGCGCCATGAGCAAGACGCTGCCGAGATCGATCGGCACGCGGTAATGTAAGAACGCGAGCGTCGCAAACGGGAAGATGAAGTTGGCCGGAAATGAGGCTAGGAAGAGCGCCAGCGGCTGTGCGACGCGGGCGATCGCCGGATTGAAACCGATCGCCACCCCGATGGGCGTCCAGACGACGGTCGCGAAGAGCAGCAGAACGATGACGCGCAGCAGCGTATACGCGCCCAGCATCAGGACCTTGAGGACCTCCGCCATGCCGACGGCCGCGATGATGAAGCGCGCCGAGAATGCGGCGAGCAGGACGATCGTGAGGATCGCGCCGGCGTTGTACAGCAGCTCGACGCGATAACGGCGCTCACCGGCCGCCCGCGCCGGGCGCACCGGGCCCGCCGCGTGCAGCTTGCTTCCGAGCGTGTCGGCAAGCGGTGTCAGCAGGTCGCCCGCGGCGGCAACGAGGCGCGAGCCCCGCAGCAAATCGTAGACCCACGACTGCGGCGGCCGCGACGAAGCGCTCTGTTCGAGCCGAAATTTATCGGACCAGGCGACGAGCGGGCGCCAAAAGATCTGATCGATGAAGAAGATCACGACCGCCATGGTCGCGACGGCGTACGCGAGAGCGGACATATCTTTGGCCGCGACCGCGGCCGCGACGTACGAGCCGATCCCCGGTAACGTGTACGACTTGTTCAGCACGCTGATCGCCTCGCTGGCAGCGAGAAAGAACCAGCCGCCGCCGAAGCTCATCATCGCGTTCCAAACCAAGCCGATCGTCGCCGCAGGCAATTCGAGCTTAACGAAACGGCCCCAAGGCGAGAGTCCGTATGCGGTCGCCGCTTCCGCTAAGTCGGCCGGCAGCGTGCGCAGCGATTGGTAGAACGAGAACGTCATGTTCCATGCCTGCGCCGTAAAAATCGCAAAGATCGACGCGGCTTCCAAGCCCAGCAGGCGGCCCGGAAAGAGCGCGATGAAGCCGGTTACCGTGATCGATAAGAAACCGAGAACGGGGACGGATTGCAAGATGTCGAGCAACGGAACGAGGATGCGTTCGGCATAGCGGCTTCGCGCGGCGACGTAGCCGTAGACGAGACTGAAGAGCGTCGCCGCCCCGAGCGCGACGAACATACGAAGCGTCGAGCGGGCCGCGTAATAGGGCAGATTATGCGGGTCGAGGCTGACCGCGGGTAAAGTATTCGGCGGATGAAAGGCGACGAAGGCAGCGGAGCCGACCTTCGCGACCAGCGCCAGTAAAACGAGCGCGGCGAAGAAGACGGCGACGTCGGAAATTCCGAATGGCCGGCGGCGTAAGGTCCCGGCGGCCGGCAAGGCCCGCTGAAGCATCACGCCGGCTTCCGGCTCAAAGCCGCGGCTCCCCGGGCGCGCAGCTCGTCGTATCACGCCGGTTTCGCGCTAGTGCAGGTGCGTCATTCCGTAACAGAACGCCATGAGAAGCGCGATCCCGAGCAGCGGACCCATAAAGTCGCGAGGGCGGAAGAAGTTCGGACGGCGTCGGAGCATCGCACTTTCCAAACAGGCGGAGAAGTTGCGCAGAGCATACACGGTCATGCGCCTCGCGCTGGAGACCCGAACGGACTATCCACTCGGATCGGCAAGGCGCGGTCGCGGGCAGCCGCTGCGGCGAAATGTATCCGAAGGAAGGGTGGCACGGCACCGGGTTTTGCGCGATCATACCGTCCGGTTCATGAGTGCACGAACGATTCGCTTCCCGAGCACGCGCTGATGCTCGTACCGGAAATCATCGGTCACGTCGGACGATTCTGCGCGGTCGCTACCAAGCAGGGGCTGTTCTACGGAGAGGTCGTACGGCTTTCGAGCGTTTGGTTTCTCATCCGGCCTCGCTTGCCGCCCGCCGAAGCGCAGCACGCGGTCTATGCCGCCGAGATCCTACGCATCACGCCGCTTCCGGACCCGCGTTAAACCGATGGCCTTGATCGTCTGCGCCGCGATTGCCCTCATCTTCGCCGGCGGTTTCTTCGCGCTCGCGGAATCCGCGATCGTCAATGCCCGGAGTTCCGCTCTTCGGTCCTTCGTCGACGACGGCCGCCGCGGCGCGCGAGCGGCGCAGAACCTGCTCGAAAACCCCGGTCGTTTCTTACCGAGCGTGCGCGCGTACGGCACGCTCCTAAACGTCTCCGCGGCCGTGCTCGGCGGAATCGCTATTGCGGCTTTTCCGGCGACCCAGCGCGACGCCGGCTTCCCTACGGTACTCGTCGAGCCGCTCGGGTTCGTTCTCATCGTCGCGCTCGTTACGTACCTGTGCGGCGTCGTCGGCCGGCGCGTGCCCGACCGCCTCGCGTTACGCGATCCGCAAGCGGCCGCGTGCCGCGTCGCCCCGCTCGTAACGCTGCTCTCGCGCGTGGCGGAACCTGCGATCCGCCTGCTCGATTGGTCGGCCAAAATCGTTACGCCTTCGGCGCGCGTCGAGGAAGAAGAGAAGACGAGCGTGACCGACGAGGACGTCCATTCGGTCGTCGCCGAAGCCGCCGGCGCCGGCGTCATCGATTCGGCCGAGCGTCACATGATCACGGGCGTCTTAAAGCTCGGCGACCGTACGGTGCGAGCCGTGATGACACCGAGCGGACAGGTCGACCGGATCGATTTGAGCGCCGGCGAACGGCACGCTCGCGAGACCCTCACCTCGACGCAACATTCGCGTTTGCCCGTAAGCGACGGCTCGCCCGACGCGATTATCGGTGTCGTGCAAACGCGCGAACTGCTGCACCAAATGCTGATGGGGCGGCGGCTCGACGTGCGAGCCAGCGTCCGGCGAGCCCCCGCCATCCCCGACAGCGGCGAGGCGTTGCACGCGCTCGCGGTGCTGCGCAGCGCCGAGGTGCCGATGGCGATCGTGCATGACGAGTACGGCAACTTTAAAGGCATCGTGACGCCGGCAAATCTTCTGCAGACGATCGCCGGCGTCTTCGGAGGCGACGCCGAGTCGGCCGAACCGGATGCGGTTCGAGCCGGGGACGGCTCCTGGCAGCTCGCCGGCCGGCTGCCGGTCCAGGAGTTGGCGGAACATTTGGGGCTGCCGCTCTCCGAGAAGCGCGAGTACACCACCGCCGCCGGGTTCGTCTTGGCGGCGCTGCAACGGCTGCCCGCCCTCGGCGATACGGTCGTGGTCGGAGATTGGCGCTTCGAAGTTCGCGAACTCGAAGGTCACCGGATCGAAAAGCTTGTGGCCTATCCTCACGAGAATGACGGGGTCGAGACGGCCGGCTCGCTAAACTTTGCCGCTTCCGCCGAGCCGACGAAGAGCACGTAGACTCACAGCCGCTCGGGCAGGTGTCCTGGACGACACGATCCGGCTGTTTTCCGCGCCTGCCGAGATCGGGCCGCGCGACCTAAACGCGGGGCTCGGCCGGCTTAACGCGGACGCGTAAAGCCGAGCCCGTTACCGTTCGCGCAGGCTCTCCCGGGCCGGCCCGCGATGCGCGTCGGCTAGCGCGTAGGCCAACGTCGCGAGTACCGCGCCGTTGGCGGCGCTCCCGGGCGGGGGGGCCGTTTCGACCCTGTGGGGCGCGGTGTG